>NZ_JANSIY010000003.1:0-20206 GCF_047462295.1 Synechococcus sp. H60.3
GTGCAGACTTGTTTACTCCTGATCAATCCATCCTGCTTCCGGAGTTGGTTTGCTAAGTGTTGCTACTGTACCCCTTGGTTCTTTAACAGGCTGTATCCCCTCCTCCGACAGCAAGCCCGTTGACGCAGCAGAGTAGCTTGGTAGCCCCGTACTCAGCGCGCCGCTAGCGCGAGTAGTGCGGAGCAGAAAACCCTTCGAGCGACTTGAGTTGCTTGCCAAGGCTACAATTGCTCCTAGGCAAGCACCTACCCCGGTGAAAGACCCGGACAGTGCCAAAAGCCAGTAAGTAAGCGGAACCTTGAGACTAGGTCCCAAGGAACCGTCTAGGGGCGTCTTGACAGCGCCTTTGCGAGTCCGTCTGTGGACTGCGTAAGAATCCCCCGACTTTAGTCGGTGGGAGTGTCAACTTGTATCCATCTCAGGACACGTGGCTATGTACAACAATCGTCGCGGTTTTCTGCGTTGGCTGGCGCTTGGTTTTGGCTCGCTGGTGGGCCTGTTGCCTGCCTCGGCTCAGCGCCGTTTTAACCGTGCCATTGCCCAGGGTGCTGCTTCGGGCCCCAAAGGGGCTGAGCCGGAGTTCGTTAAAGTGGCAACACTGGAAGATCTCAAAGAAGGCCCCTTCAAGGTAGAAGACGCCTTTGGGAAGAACACCGCCACCCTTTGGTTGGTCGGGGATCCTCAAAAGTCAGACTCGCTGCTGGCTCTGGATGCAGCCTGTCCCCATGCCGGCTGCGACGTAGACTGGCGGGGGGAGAACTTCGTCTGCCCCTGTCATGGCTCAGCTTTTGCCGCCGATGGCAGCCGTACCCGTGGACCAGCCAAGACCGACCTAACCGCCTACAAAGTTAAGGTGGAGAAAGGGGAAATCTTCGTGGCCAGAACCTGACCTTGTCCCCCTCGGGTTAGCCAAACTAGCCAGCAAGGGGTCGAGCCTGCAAGGCTGCCCATGATTTGTCCCCAGCGCTTCTTGTTTGTCTCCACCCCCGTTGGGCCTCTGGGATCGGGGGCTGGCGGGGGGGTAGAGCTCAACCTTGTCAACTTGGCGCGTAGCCTGCTGGAGAGGGGAGCCGAGGTGTGCGTGCTAGCCCCCGAGGGATCCCACAGTGCCGACTTGCCAGAGGGAGTTATCGAGACAGTTACAGGCCTCCCCCCGCCCTATGCCCAAAGCCAGCGCCGCGACCAGCCGGTCTGTCTCTCCACCCCTTCCCTAGTGGCCAACCTATGGCAGCGGGCTGCCCAACTGCAGGATCAGTTCGAGCTCATCGTGAACTGGAGCTACGACTGGCTCTCGTTCTACCTGACAGATTTTTTCCGCACGCCGGTGGCCCATATCGTCAGCATGGGATCCCTTAGCGACGCTGTCGATCTGGCGCTAGAGCACATTGCCTACCGCTACCCAGGTCGGCTGGCAGTGCACTCGCGGGCGCAAGCCCAGACCTTTGCCTTTGCCCGCGCCCAGATGGCGGCGGGGCGGGATCCCTTTGTCTATTTGCCCTGCGGCGTCGATCTCAGCCGCTACGACTTTGTGCCGGAGGGAAACGGAGCCCTGTGTTGGGTTGGCCGCATTGCCCCAGAAAAGGGCCTGGAAGACTGCGCCGCCCTGGCCGAGAAGACGGGAAGGCCGGTACTGCTCCTGGGCCACCTGCAAGACCCAGCCTACTGGCAGCAGATTCAAAAACAGTACCCACGGGCCCAATTGGATTACCGGGGTTTTTTGCCCACTTCCCAGATGCAGCAGCTCTTGGGCCAATGTTCCGCCTTGATCATGACGCCCAAGTGGGTGGAAGCCTTTGGCCTGGTGGCAGTGGAAGCCTTGGCCTGTGGCGTGCCGGTGATTACCTACCGCCGTGGGGGGCCAGCGGAAATTGTTAGCGATGGCGAGACTGGCTGGGTGGTGGAGCCAGACGACGTGGCGGCCTTGGCAAGGGCTGTAGAACGCCTGGATAGCCTCGACCGCAGCCGCTGCCGACACCAGGCAGAACAGCACTATTCCCTGCAGGCCATGACGGAGCGGTTTTTGGCCTGGAGTGAGCAAATTGTCCAGAATCCGATCCCAGCCGCTCGCGAGGGAGGGGACAGGCAATGGTACTATTAACTTGATTTTGGTGCCTGGGGCCGGATGACCAGCCCACTGATGCGAAGCTTCGACTCACGACGGGGAAACCACCATGACGACTGGGAAAGGATCTGTTGCGCTGGTGCGACCAGAGGTTCGTCGGCGGTCACAGGTTCTGGGAACGCAGGTGATTAGCCAAGCCAATGCAGCCCGACTCGGAGTAGTTAGCGAAGTTTGGGCAGATCTGGAAGCCAAGCAAGTGCTGGTGCTGGGGGTGCTGGAGAAAGCCTTTGCCGGATCCCCACGGTTGCTGGATCTACGGCAGGTAACGGCCTTGGGCCAAGATGCCATCCTCATTCCTAGTGATGAAGTTTTCGACGACTTGGACTTGCAAGGCCTAAGTCGAGTGGTTGGCAGCGAGGTGGTTACAGAAGAAGGGATCCGCCTTGGAAAAGTCAAAGATTTCGAATTCAACTCCGTCTCTGGCCTGATCACAGGCCTAATCCTCTCTAACCTCGGCCTTACCTTTTTGCCCGGCTTCATCCTCAGCACCTATTTGCTTCCTGCGGATGAGATCGTCTCAGTTGGCGGCGATCGCCTTATTGTTGCTGATGGCGCCGAAACCCGCCTAGCCCAACTGACCAAGGGAATTTTGGAAACCCTGGGACTGGGTAAGCCCTCTTGGTTACCCGAAACTGGCTTCGCCCCCGCCCTGCCCAGGGCTGTCGATGACTACTCTGCCGTCGAGGAAAACTACGAGGAAGAATACGAGGAAGGCGAACAAGAAGACGATCACCCCGAAGAAGAGCCCGAACTCCAGGGCGAAGCAGGGTCTCCCCGTCAGCCCGAGCCTGTTCCTGCTCCTGAACAACCAGAGTGGGAGCAGGAGTACGTCCAAGCAGAAGCCCCCCCTTCCGAGCCAGCTCCTGAGTCTGCCCCCGCCCCTCCTAGCCCCCCTCTGGATATCGACCCCTGGGAGAAAAATACTGGGGAGCCAACCTGAGCTGCTGCGCCCGGCTTACCTAGAAACCGCAGGAGCCCTGCCCTGTACCCGTAGGGGTACGTTCGGGAGGAATGCGCCCTGATGATACTGGGAACTCCCCCTGAATTAGAAGAACCCCAGCAACCAGGTCCCAGGCCAACGGCGCAATCCTTGTAACCGGCAGTCAGTCTGGTTGCTGCAGCAATCAAGGCGAAGGGATCCCCTATGCCGGCAGGGCAGCTTCGGCCTCGCCCAAAAAGCGCAAAGCTACTGACAAGAAGGCCTGCGGCGCTTCGATGTGAGGAAAAGCAGCCCCTGGCAGTCGATAGATCGGCACCTCTGGGCGCAAAGCGCGATACCGCTCCGCCTGTTCCAATCCGGTGAGGCGGTTGTTTTCTCCCCAGACCAGAGCCAGCGGCTTGTCCACCACGCGAAAGTCCTCCTGAATGGGCAGGTTAAGCTTGCCGGTCAAAAAAGAACGGGGGGCAAATTGGGCCCCCGCCTGGTGAGCCGCCTGATAGTAGTAATCCACCACCGTCTCATCCAGAGTGTACCCAGGAGAGAACAGGCTCTGCTCCGTAAATAGACGTACACTCCAGGGGGTGGTGATGGCGTTGTAAAAGGCCAGCCCCAAAACCGGCAGGCTGAGGATCCCGTAGACCGCCTCAGCCAAAGGGATCCCTAGCGCCTCGGGGATGAGGCTGTTGTCTCCCAGGGGGGCGATGAGTAGCAGCTTCTGCCAGTGGTGAGGTTGCAGCCGGGCCGAACGCAGCACAAACCCTGCCGAGAGGGAGTTGGCGATGGCGTGGCAGGGGCGCCCGATCACCTGCTGGACAAAATCCCCGATCATCCGGGCATATAGATGGCCAGTGTACTCCAGATCGGGGCGCTCCGAGTTGCCCCAACCCAACCAATCCAAAGCGTAAACCTGATAGTGCTGACCCAACTCTGCCATCACGGCGCGAAACTCGTAGCTGGAGGAACCGGCCCCAATGCCGTGCAACAACAACAAAGGCTGGCCAGATCCCGCCACTTTGTAAAACAGGCGATGGCCACACCAAAAATGGTGCCTCTCCTCCCCCGGCAAGAGGCTGGGCAAAGGCTGGGTTCGAGAAGCAATCCAGGCGTTGAGAACGGCCAAGGCGCTCACCCCGCCGGCTGCAACCCAGAGACCGGTTTTGAGAACTTGGCTCAGCTCCTTCATGCTCAGCGGCCCCAGCTAAGGCCAGGGATCTACTTTTTCTTGAGGCGGTAGGTGATGCGCCCTTTGTTTAGGTCATAGGGGCTGAGCTCGACCTTGACCCGGTCGCCGGGCAAGATCTTGATGTAGTTGCGGCGGATCTTGCCGGAGATGTGGGCGAGGACGTTAAAGCCGTTGTCCAGATCTACCCGGAACATGGCGTTGGGCAAGGACTCGGTAACCACCCCTTCCACTTCGATGGCGTCTTCTTTAGACAAGGAACCCTCCTTAAAACAACACAACAGAAATAAGCGACGCTGAACCCGCTCTGTTAAGAGCGAGTTAAGAGCTGAAACAATACTCCACCTCTTCTATCCTAGCCGTTGCCGCCCTCCAGCAGGGGATCCCTAGGACTGAAAAGGGGTGCGATCCGTCAAAATCTCAGCCCCAGAGTCTGTGATCAAGACAGTGTGCTCAAACTGGGCCGACCAAGAGCCATCCACCGTAACCACTGTCCAGCCATCCGACAGCACCCGTGTGGCCTCTCCTCCTGCATTCACCATCGGCTCGATTGCCACCGTCATGCCGGAGCGCAGCTTGGGATTGGGAAGGTCGCGGGTGCGGTAGTGGGGAAACTGCGGCTCCTCGTGCAAGTTGCGCCCCACGCCGTGGCCGACGTACTGCTTCACCACGGAGTAGCCCCGCCCCTGGATATAGTCCTCGATGGCGCCTGAGACATCCTGTAGCCAGACGCCGTGGCGCACGTGGTCAATGCCCGTCTGCAGCGCTTTGGCTGCTGTGTCGATCAGGTCGCGGGCGGCATCGCTGAGGGGCTCTAGGCCAATGGTGATGCAAGAGTCGGCATGCCAGCCTTCGACCATGGCGCCAAAATCCACCTTGACAATGTCCCCCGGCTGCACCACTTTGCGGGGACTGGGGATCCCATGTACCACCTCATGGTTGACGCTGACACAGACACAGGCGGGAAAGCCGTAGTAGCCCTTGAAGCTGGGCAGGGCGTTCAATTCGGCCACCCGTCGCTCGGCATAGGCATCGATGTCTGCCGTTGTCCAGCCCGGCTGCAGGCACTCCGCGATCTCCTGTAGCACCTGGGCTACCACCCGCCCGGCCCGCCGCATCTTCTCCACCTCCCGGCGGGATTTGATCTCGATGAGCTGCATGCCCCGCCGCAAGGATCCGGGCTGGGAGGGATTTCCGGCCCCCGTTTTGATCACGCTGTCCTCCTGAAGCCTTCCAAGAGAGCCCGCAGATGCTCTTGTACCGATTCCATCGGCTGGTTGCCATCGATCCGTCGCAGACGACCCCTGGCCTCGTAAAAGTCGATCAGGGGAGCCGTTTGCTCCCGATACACCTGCAAGCGTTTGAGGATCACCGCCTCGTCCGCATCGTCGCTGCGCCCCTGCTCTTTGCCGCGGGCCAACAGCCGTGCCACCACCACGTCATCCGGCACTTCCAGGTTGAGGACGTGGTCGTAGTCTTGCCCCAACTCCCGCAACAGCTCTTCCAAAGCCTCCGCCTGCGCCAGGGTGCGGGGGAAGCCGTCTAGGATCCAACCCTGCGCTGGCGAGTGTTGCAACTGGCCTTTCACCATCCCGATTAACACCTCGTCAGGCACCAGCTCTCCCGCATCCATGTACACCTTAGCCTGGCACCCCAGCGGCGTTTGGGCTTTCACCTCGGCCCGCAGCAGGTCGCCTGTGGAAATTTTGGGCGTGTGGTAGATCGCTGCCAGCCGCTCTGCCTGGGTGCCCTTGCCCGCTCCCGGCGGTCCCAAAAAGATTAACCTCGGCACTATTGCTTGACCATCCCTTCGTAACGCTGCGAAATGACGTAGGTCTGGATCTGCTTGGAGGTCTCGATCGCCACCCCTACCAGGATGAGCAGCGAAGTTGCCCCCAAGCCCTGAAAAGTGGTGATGCCGGTCGCCCGCTCCACCGCCGTCGGGATGATGGCCACCGCACACAAGAACAAGGCCCCCAGCAGGGTCAGCCGGTTGAGGATCCCTTCGATGTACTCGGCAGTGGCCTTGCCCGGTCGGACTCCCGGGATGCTGGCTCCCATCTTCTTCAAGTTTTGCGCCAGATCCACCGGGTTAATGATCAAAGAGGCGTAGAAATAGCTGAAAAGGAGGATCAGCACGAAGTAGAAGGGAATGTAAAACCAAGAAGTAGGGGCCAAAAGGTTGGCCACCTGCACCAACGTTAGGTTCTGGGTGTACTGGGCCAAGGCAAAGGGCAGGGACATCACCGAGTAGGCGAAGATGATCGGCATCACGCCCCCCTGGTTTAGCCGCAGGGGCAGGTAGCTCTTCTGCTCGCGGAATAGCTTGTTGCCCACCTGGCGCTTGGCGTAGACAATGGGGATTTTGCGGCTGCCCTCCTGGACGAAGACAATGCCGACAATGGTGGCTAGGAAGACGGCCATTAACACCAAGATGCCGCCAATGGTGCTGCTATCAGCGCGGGCCAGGCTGATGGTCTGACCCAGGGCGCGGGGCAGCGTGGCGACAATGTTGACGAAGATCAACAGCGAGGGACCACTGCCCACCCCCTTCTCCGTGATCATCTCCCCCAACCACATGACAAACATGGAACCTGCCGCCAGGGCCAGGGTGGTGGAGGCCATGAAGGCCAACTCGTTGCTGGTGTTGGCAAACTCCCGCACCCAGAAGGAGATGCCGATGCCCTGGATGATGGCCCAAATCAGGGTAACGTAGCGGGTGTACTGGGAAATCTGTCGCCGCCCCTGCTCCCCCTCGTTCTTCTGCAGGTTCTCCAGGGCCGGAATGGCCGAGACCAGCAGTTGCATGATGATGGAGGCGTTGATGAAGGGCAAGATGCCAAGGGCGAAGATCCCCAAAGCGGAAATACCGCCGCCCGAGAAGACATCCAGAAAGCCAAACACGGGGCTGTTGGCGGCTTCGGCGGCAAAGCGAGCCCGGTCAATGCTGGGGATGGGAATGTAAATGCCCAGACGCACCAACAGCAACAGGCCTAGGGTAAGAAACAGACGGCTGCGCAGGCCAGAGGCCATGGCCATCTGCATGAAGGTCTCTTGGGCGGAGGGAGCGGAGCCTCGTGTGTCAGCCATAAATGTAGAAAACCTCGCGGAAGGGAAAGGCAAGGTGAGCTATTTACCACTCTACGCTGCCGGTGGGAAAGTCGGCAAAATAGAGAAGCTGCAAACTGCGGCCCAATTTTAGGATCCGGCGGAAGCGGCCCGGGATCCCCCAATCTCCACCCGACCCCCCGCTGCCTCGACTTTAGCTCGGGCTGAGGGGGTGATGGCAGCCGCTCTGATCGTCAGGGGCACGCCCACTTCCCCGTCTCCCAAAATCTTCAGCGGGCCATCGTTGGTGGTCACGATCCCCAACTCCATCAAGCTTTCCAAGCTGACCTCGCTGCCGGCGGGCAACTTGGCCAAAGCGCGCAGGTTGATCAAGGTGTACTGGGGGCGCCGCACGTAGCGGGGGAAGTGCTTAAGTTTGGGCAGCCGCCGATAGAGGGGGGTCTGCCCTCCCTCAAAACCAGGCCGGGGACCGCCCCCTTTGCGCGCCTTCTGTCCCCGCATTCCCTTGCCACAGGAGGCTCCCTGTCCAGCAGCGATGCCACGGCCTAGCCGCCGCCGCCGCCGCGTCGAGCCTGGTTGGGGGCGAATGTCTTCTAGTCGCATACTGACCTCCGGCTGACTTGCTGTTACTTACTCAACAGGCGGCGCACGTCGATCCCTCTATCTTCAGCTACCTGCTCAAAGGTGCGCATCCGCCGCAGCGCGTCAATGGTGGCGCGGGCGTTGTTGAGGGGGTTGCTGGATCCCAGTTGCTTAGCCAGGCTGTTGCGCACGCCCGCCAGCTCCAGAACAGTGCGCACCGCTCCCCCGGCGATGACCCCTGTGCCAGGAGCTGCCGGCATCACCAGGACAGTGGCTCCACCGCCTGATCCCCGCATGGGATGGGGCACAGACAACCCTTTGGTGAGGGGCACTTCGATTAGGTGCTTTTTGCCATCTACAACTCCTTTGCGCACAGCCCCGATGACGTCGTTGGCTTTGCCCACGCCAACTCCCACCTGGCCGCGCTCATTGCCCACCACCACCACGGCCCGGAAGCTCAGCTTTTTGCCGCCCTTAACGACTTTGGTGACGCGCCGGATCTGGATGACCCGCTCCTGCCACTCGCTAGTCTGCTCTTCGCGGCTCTTTTTGCTTCTGCGACGTTCTCTTTGCTCAGCCATATGCCATCTCCTCAGGGCCTAGAACTGTAAGCCTGCTTCGCGGGCGGCTTCCGCCAGGGCCTGAACGCGCCCGTGGTAGAGCTTGCCGCCGCGGTCGAAAACCACTTGAGAAATGCCTGCCTGTAAGGCCCGCTGGGCGACGGAGCGCCCCACCATGGCGGCAGCCTCTCGGGTGGCCGTGCCAATGTCCTTGAAGGCTTCCCGCAGCTCCCTGTCCAGAGTGGAGGCAGAGGCCAAAGTGTGCTGGGCTACATCGTCGATCACCTGGGCATAGATGTGCCGATGGGAGCGAAACACAGCCAAACGGGGCCGCTCGGGTGTCCCGAAGACCTTGCGGCGAATGCGGCGATGGCGACGTTGGGTGGCAGCTTTGCGAGTGATTTTCATAGCTACTTCTTGGCCTTCCCGGATTTACCTGCTTTGCGACGAACCTGTTCCCCTACATAGCGAATCCCTTTGCCCTTGTAGGGCTCTGGCGGGCGGACGGCCCGAATCCGCGCCGCCGTGTTGCCCACCAGCTCTTTGTCGATACCTGAGACGACGATGACGTTGTTGCCCTCAACCGCAATTTGGATCCCTGGCGGGAACGGGATCTCCACTGGGTGGCTGTAGCCAACGTTCAAGATTAACTTGTTGCCCTGGGTGGAAGCCCGGTAGCCCACACCCACCAATTCCAGCCTGCGCTCAAAGCCCTTAGATACACCGTCCACCATGTTGGCGACCAAGGTGCGGCAGAGGCCGTGCAGTTGGCGGGCCGGGCGAGACTCGTTGACCCGGCTGACCTTGAGCGTCTGGGCTTCTTGATGCACCGCAATCAAGGGGGGCAAACTGCGAGACAGTTGTCCCTTCGGGCCTTTTACCGAGATCTGCTGGCCCTCGATCTGAACCTCTACCTTGGCAGGAAGGGTGATGGGCCGCTTGCCGATACGAGACATGGGGCAACTCCTGACAAGAGAACAACTCATCAATAGACATAGCAGAGCACTTCGCCGCCGATGCCCTGTTTGCGAGCCTCCCGATCGGTCATGATGCCGTTGGAAGTAGAGATGATGGCAATCCCAATTCCGCCCAATACGCGGGGCAGCTCTTTGTGGCTGCGGTAAACCCGCAGGCCCGGTCGACTCACCCGCTTCAGGCCGTTGATGATGGGCCTGCAGTTGCGCCCTTTGCCTTTATACTTCAACCGCAACACAAGCTGAGCGTGGATCCCTTCTCCCTCTTCCTTCCAGTCGCTCACGAAACCTTCCTCATGAAGAACGCGAGCGATGCTGCGGGTCATGCGTGTGGCCGGAACCGCCACCGATTCATGCCGAGCCATGGTGGCATTGCGAATGCGGGTGAGCATGTCGGCGATCGTGTCGTTGGTGTGGGCCATGGGTGGGTCGGTGCTCCTCGGAAGATCGATCAAGTCGAGACAATTCGAGATGGGCAAACCTTAAGAGGCAAAGGGCATGCCAAACTCTTTGAGCAGGGCACGGCCCTCTTCGTCGGTTTCGGCCGTGGTCACAATGGAGATGTCCATACCTCTAATCTGGTCTACAGAGTCGTAGTTGATTTCGGGGAAGATCAGTTGCTCGCGAATACCAAGGGTGTAGTTGCCCCGCCCATCAAAAGATTTGGGGCTGACGCCGCGGAAGTCGCGGATACGAGGGAGGGCAATGTTGATCAGCCGATCCAAAAACGCATACATACGCTCCCGCCGCAGGGTCACCATCAGGCCAACCGGCATGCCCTTGCGGATTTTGAAACTGGCAATCGCCTTTTTGGCGCGGGTAATCACCGGGCGCTGGCCCGTGATGGCGCTGATCTCGGCGATGGAAGATTCCAGGGCCTTGGCGTTTTGGGAAGCATCTCCCAGGCCGCGGTTGATCACGATCTTTTCCAGACGCGGCACCTGATGGATGTTGGTGTAGCCCAACTCTTTTTGCAGCTTAGGAGCGATGACGGTGTTGTAGAGGATTTGCAGACGTTGGGGCATGGTGGGTTCTCCTTGCGGCTCTGGGCTGGGTCAGAGCCAGGCCAGTCTTGAAAAGGGAGTCTTAGTCGAGGATCTCGCCGGTTTTCTTGAGGACACGGACTTTGCGGCCATCGGCAGTGATTTGATAGCCAATACGGCTGGCCACTTCCTGTTTCTTGGAATAAAGCATCACCTTGCAGGCGTGGATCGGGGCTTCTTTGGTCTCGATCCGACCACTTTCGCCTTCCCGTTGCGGCTTGCGGTGGTAGGTGACGATGTTTACCCCTTCCACCAAGACCATGTTGCGCTCGGGAAAAACCTGCAGCACCTCGCCGATTTTGCCTTTGTCGTCGCCGGAGATTACCTGGACGGTATCTCCCTTTTTGATGCGCATTTTGTAGCGTAGGCTGTTGCGGTGCTTGCGAACGCCAGTCTGCCGAATCAGCCGTCGAATTTGGCTGGGCTTGAGGGGACGAACCATTACAGAACCTCCGGGGCAAGGGAGATGATCTTGGTGAAGTTTTTCTCCCGCAGCTCGCGGGCTACAGGGCCGAAAACGCGGGTTCCGCGAGGGTTGCCGTCGTTGTTAATGATGACGGCAGCGTTGTCGTCGAAGCGGATACACATGCCGTCGGGGCGGCGTACCGTATCGACGGTGCGGATGACTACAGCTTTGACGACGTCGGATTTTTTGACAGGCATATTGGGTAGGGCGTCTTTGACAACGCCGACGATCACATCCCCCAGGCTGGCGTAGCGACGGCCACTGCTGCCCAGGACGCGGATGCACATCAGCTTGCGGGCGCCAGTGTTGTCGGCTACCGTTAACATGGTTTGCTGCTGAATCATAGTTTCTTCACCTCCCGAATGATTTCGGTCACTCGCCAACGCTTGGTGCGGCTGAGGGGACGGGTTTCCGTAATGCGCACCAGATCCCCTTCTTGACAGCGGTTTTCTTCGTCGTGGGCCTTAAACTTTTTGGTTTTGACGACGATTTTGCCGTACTTGGGGTGGGCAACCCGGTTTTCCACGGCAACAACCACTGTCTTTTGCATCTTGTTGCTGACGACAACGCCGATCTTTTCGCGAGCAGGCATTACTCCTCCTTCTGGGTCTGAGTTGAGGACAAGGACTTGTTGCGCTTGCGCTCTGACTCAACGGTCAGCAGTTGGGCCAGCTTGTGTTTGCGCAGGCGAATGAGATGGGGCTGGTTCAACTGCCGCGTAGCCTGCTGCAAACGCAGCTCAAACAGCTCTTTCTTGACGGCGTAGATCTCCTGGCTCAATTCTTCGTCGGATAGGGCGCGAGCGTCGGCAATTTTGGGCATGGGCATGGCTCAACTCTCCTCCCTTAGATAGCGCTGGCTGCTACTTCTGTTGTTTCTGGAGCTGCTTTCTGAGCAGGTTCCGACTCCTCAAAGTTAGCCTTGGTAACAAACTTAACTTTGATCGGCAGCTTTTGGGCGGCCAGGCGCATCGCCTCTCGGGCCGTGGCTTCAGGAACTCCCCCCATTTCAAAGAGGACGCGGCCCGGCTTGACGACGCAAACCCAGTATTCGGGGTTGCCTTTGCCGGATCCCATGCGGGTTTCAGCAGGCCGTTGGGTAACGGGCTTGTCGGGAAAGATGCGGATCCAGATCTGGCCTCCCCGCCGGACGTAGCGGGTCATGGCCCGACGGCTTGCCTCGATCTGCCGCGCGGTGATCCAGGCGGGTTCTAGAGCCACAAGGCCGTATTCCCCAAAGTTGATGCGGTTGCCGCGGGTCGCTTTGCCTTTCATGCGCCCGCGCTGTTGCTTGCGGTATTTGGTTCGTTTGGGGCTTAACATGGCCGTTCCTTAAATCAACTGTGATAGGGATCCCTGGACTCTCGGGTACTGGCCCTCAGGCTTCCACTGCTGAGCGGTCTTCAAAGGTGGGCCGCCGCCGCTGCTGCCGACGCTTGGGCTGTTGCAGGGGAGCCTTTTGTTCGGGACGTTCCTGCCCGGGGAGAACTTCCCCTTTGAAAACCCAAACCTTGACACCAATGACACCAAAGGTGGTCTGGGCGATGTGGTCGGCATAGTCGATATCTGCCCGCAGGGTGTGCAAAGGGATCCGCCCTTCCCGTGTCCATTCGGTGCGGGCGATCTCGGCTCCGTTCAGCCGCCCGGCAATTTGAATTTTGATCCCTTGCACCCCCGCCCGCTGGGCCCGCTGGATGACCTGGCGCACGATGCGGCGAAAGGCAATCCGCCGCTCCAACTGCTGGGCGATGTTTTCTGCCAGCAAAACAGCCTCGGCATCGGCACGGGTGACCTCGACTACGTTGATGCGAATGGTTCGCTCGGGGCTACCGTGCGAGCTCAGCTCTTTCTGCAGGCCCTGGCGCAGGGCGTCGAGGCCGGATCCCCCCCGACCGACCACCACTCCAGGGCGAGCGGCTCGGATCTCGAGGTCGATCTGATCCGCTTTGCGTTCAATTTGAATGTCGGCCAGGCCGGCGCTGCTCAACTGCTTGGTCAGGTAGGCGCGGATGAGATCGTCCTCTCGCAGCAGGGCTGGGTAGCGAGCTGGATCGGCAAACCAGCGGCTGCGATGTTCCTTGATGACGCCGAGTCGGAAACCGGTGGGGTGAATCTTCTGTCCCATGGTGGTGTCGGTTGAGAGGTAAAGTCTCGGAATACAGGCGTTTAGGAGGCCGTCGCCGCTTCAGGTTCTATGGGCCGGACGGCAATGGTAATGTGGCAGGTGCGCTTGCGGATTGGGTAGGCCCGACCTTGGGCGCGGGGGCGAAATCGCTTCAGCGTCGGCCCCTGGTCAGCGTAGGCCTTGCTGATAACCAGATCCCGAGGATCCAGGCCGTTGTTGTGTTCGGCATTGGCCACCGCTGAGCGCAGCACCTTGCGAACCGGCTCACAGGCAGCGTAGGGCATGAACTCCAACAGGATCAGGGCATCGGCATAGGTGCGCCCTCGGATCTGGTTCAGCACGCGCCGCACCTTATAGGGGGACATGCGGATGTAGCGAGCTACCGCTTTGATTTCGGGGGATGGATCGGCCATGGCGCTCTCCTCGCTTATTCCCTCTTCTGTTTGTGGCTGAACTTAACGGCGGGCGGCTTTTTTGTCACTGCCCGCGTGGCCGCGAAAAGTACGGGTAGGGACGAACTCCCCCAGCTTGTGGCCTACCATCTGATCGGTGATGTAGATGGGCACGTGCTGCTTGCCGTTGTGCACGGCGATGGTGTGGCCAATCATGACAGGCAGGATGGTGCTGGCCCGCGACCAGGTTTTGATCATGTGCTTCTCGTTGCGCTCGTTCATCTTCTCGATTTTGAGAAGCAGCTTGGCATCGACAAAAGGGCCTTTTTTGAGTGAACGTCCCATAGCAACCTCAACAGTCTGGCAAGCTGGTAAGGGTCGAAAGAAAAAGAAGATTCAGGGGCGCAGCAGATGGCCGGACTCTTATTGAGCGGCCCTCCCGCCCTTGTCCCGGCGGCCGCCACGACGGCGACCGCGCACGATGAACTTGTTGCTGGGTTTGTTGCGTTTGCGGGTTTTGTAGCCCAGGGTGGGCTTGCCCCAGGGGGTGACAGGGGTGCTGCGGCCGATGGGGGCTTTTCCTTCCCCACCGCCGTGGGGGTGATCTACAGGGTTCATCACCGAGCCGCGCACGTGGGGACGGCGACCTAGCCAGCGGCTGCGCCCCGCTTTGCCGAGGCTGAGGTTGCTGTGGTCAACATTTCCCACTTGGCCGATGGTGGCGTAGCACTCGCCTCGGATCATGCGGACTTCGCCAGAGGGCAGCTTAAGGGAGACATACTTGCCCTCTTTGGCCACCACTTGGGCGCCAGCCCCGGCGGCGCGAACGATTTGCCCACCGCGGCCGGGATACAGCTCCACGTTATGAACCACCGTCCCCAGCGGGATCCGCTCCAGGGGCATGGCGTTGCCAAGCTCAAAGGGGGCATCGGGCCCCGCCATAATGGTGGCCCCCACCTCGAGGTTGCGGGGAGCGAGGATGTATCGCTTCTCGCCATCTTCGTATTCCACCAAGCAGATGCGAGCGCTGCGGTTGGGATCGTACTCGATAGTCTTGACGGTGGCCGGGATCCCGTGCTTGTCGCGGCGGAAGTCGATGATGCGGTAGAGCCGCTTGTGGCCGCCGCCCCGGTGGCGGCAGGTGATGACGCCGCGGTTGTTGCGCCCTTTTTTGCGGTGGATGAATTGCAGCAGCGACTTCTCCGGCCTGGGCCGCTTGCCGTTCTCGTCCCGCGACAGCTCCTCGAAGTCGGAGACAGTCATGTGACGGGTGCTGGGGGTATAGGGTCGGAAGGTACGAATACCCATGGCTCAAGGGGGGTGAAGGACGGTCGGAAAGGGGGGGGTTGGTTAGGTGTCGGGGAAGAGGGTGATGGAGTCACCTTCGGCCAGGGTTACCACAGCTCGCTTGGGACGGCTGCGATAGCCGACAGAACGGCCTACCCGCCGCTGCTTTCGGGGCAGCTTGAGGGTGTTGACGGAGGTGACCCGCACCCCAAACATCTCCTCAACGGCAGCTCGGATGAGCGGCTTGGTGGCAGTGGGCATCACCTCAAAGACGTACTTGCGCTGTTCCATCAGGGCAGTTGCCTTTTCGGTGATGACGGGACGCAACAGGACATCAGCTAGGATCCGCTTGCTCTCAGTCATCGTCTTCCTCCTCTGCTGCGGCTATTTCGGCCTCCTCTACGGCTGGCGGCTGGGCAATGGGCTCTGCTTCTTGGGCTAGTTCTGCTTGTCCTTGAACTTCTCGCTCTTGTTCTGGGGCCAGCTCTTCTTCCTGGGTTTCCTGAACTTGTGGATTTGCTAGAGCTACTTGATCAGATTGATCAGCTTGCGCCTGTGGATCCTCTGGCTGGGCTTGAGCTTCCGTTTGCTCTTCTTGCCCTTGGCTTTGACCTTCGACTTGCTGAGCTTCTTGCTTTGCGGCCTGAGCCTGATCTTCAAGGCGATCGGCTGGGGTTGGAGCTGCTGCTGCCGCGCCGGATCCCCAGCGGGCCTTGAGCTTCTCCAGGGCAGAGGTGGTGATCAGCACCCAATCGACGTTGAGCAGATCAAAGACGTTGAGCTGATCCAGGCCGATCAGCTTGACGCGGGCGATGTTGCGCACGGCCCGCTCGACAACTTCCGAGCGTTCGGCGACGATGAGCAGTGCCGACTGATCCTCCATCACCCCCCAGCGCAGCAGAGCTTGGGCCACGGCGCGAGTCTTGGGCGGGTTGAGCTGATCCTGGAAATCTTCCACCACGATCAGATCCTCCACCCGGCTTTGCAGGGCAGTGCGCAGAGCCAGTTGCCGCTCTTTGCGGTTCATGGCCAGGTTGTACTCCCGCTTGCGGGGGCCAAAGATCACCCCACCCTTGCGCCAAAGGGGGGAGCGAATGGAGCCGGCGCGGGCTCGGCCGGTGCCTTTTTGCCTCCAAGGCTTGCGACCGCCACCGCGCACCTCAGCCCGGGTCTTGGTGTGGGCGTTGCCTTGGCGGGCGTTGGTCATCTGCCGGCGAAGAGCCAGATAGAGAATGTGGGAGGCCGTTTCGGGACGGGCAACTTTGAGACTTAGCTCTGCGCTGCCCACCGTTTCCCCTTGCCAGTTTTTCACCACACAACTTGCCATGGTTTCCTCGTCTTTGTGGATGCTGGTCAGCCTTTGCCAGGGATCCCTTTCCTAGCGTTTGTTACCCACCTGCTTGGCAGGGGTAATCTCCAGCAGCCCCCCTTCCACGCCGGGCACACAGCCCTTGATGATCAGCAAGTTCCGCTCCGGATCCACCTGCACCAGCTGCAGTTTGCGAATGGTGACGCGGCAACCTCCCATCCGACCCGCCATGCGTAGCCCCGGAAACACGCGGCCAGGCGTTGTGCCGGCGCCGACGGAACCCGGTCGGCGATGGTTCTTGGAGCCGTGGGACATGGGGCCGCGACCAAAGTGGTGCCGCTTCTGGTAGCCGGCAAACCCCCGTCCGATGGAAGTGCCCGCCACATCCAGCAGCTGGCCCGGAGAGAAGATCTCGACGGTGATCTTTTGCCCCAACTGGTAAGCCTCTGGCTGTTCGACCCGGAACTCGCGCAGGTGGCGCAGCAGCTCCGTCACCCCCGCTTTGCTCAGGTGGCCCCGCTGGGCTCGCGTGAGGTGCTTTTCGGTGGTGGGCCAGTAGCCCAACTGCACGGCGTTGTAGCCATCTGTGGCTTGAGTCTTGATCTGGGTCACCGTGCAAGGCCCCGCCTGCACGACGGTAACCGGAATGGCCAACCCTTCCGGAGAGAAGATCTGGGTCATGCCGACTTTTCTTCCAAGGATGCCAAGCGCCACGAGAACCTCCCCTCGAGCCTCTACAACTTGCTTTTATCAGCTTGCAACGGCTCAATGAGCCGGATCCAGGCAGCAACGGCGCGGCAGCAGGAAGCTCAGGACTACCTGAGCCTGCCCGCTCAGGCGAAAAAGCAATGAAAAGGAATCTCTGGATCCCTGGCGGCCAAACAGCGCCAGCGGCGCTGTCCCCTCTGCTTAGTTCAGCCTCAAATCACACGCCAAACTGCTTTTAAAGACTGCTCAGACTTACCTGCAAAGAGGCAGTATCTGGTTTAGCAGTACGCTAGGTTGCCGAGAACCGTCGTCAGAGCGGGCGGACTTGATTGGCAACAGTAGTACATCATAGTGAGGTGAGGACCTGTTTGTCCAGATTTTGCCGAGAAAATGGCTCGGTTGGGGGGCAGCGACCGTGAAAGCCACGCTGGTGGGCGAAAAGAGCTATCGGCGGCAAGAGCCATCTCCTTTTAGGAGTGTGATGGGGTTAGCCGGCGGCGGGCTGACCCAGGCTTGTGTAGATCGCTACCTGGATTTGTTGCGGGCGGGATCCGAGCCGGGCCGGATCTTGTTTTTGGTGCGCAGCCAGCGGCAGGCAGAGGAGGTGTTGCGGCGCTTGCGGCAGCTCAGCTCGAGGTGGGTGGGGCCGTGGCGGATCGAGACGTTTTTGCAGCGGGTGGGACGCTCTTTGGCAGATCACTGGCCGCAGGTGTGCGAGCGGGTTCCTCAGTTGCCGCGCTCGTTTGAGCCGATTCCCTTGGCCAAGGATCTGACCCAATTTCTCTGTGGGCGAGCCTGTGCTTTGTGTCCGCGGCATGGGGAGGTCTTTGCCAATCTTGGGCTGGAGGAGTTCCAGATTTGGGATCAGATCAGCAGCGCTGCCTATATTGCGGGGGCTTCGGGTTTGGCGGCGGAAGCGGTGGGATCCCGGCTGGCGGCGGCCTGGCCGGCGGAGGGGGATCCGAGGCGGGCAGAGGCCTTGCAGGCGATGGGCTGCTGTGTGGGTCGGCTGTGGGAGGTGGGGTTGCGGCTGGGATCCCTGGATTTTGGCCTGCAAATCCGGCTGTTTGGCGAGCACATCCTGCCGCTGGCGGAGTTTTGGCAGGAGTGGGATCACCTGATCGTGGATCAGGCGGAGGACAGTTGCGGGGTGGCGCTGGAGTTTTACCGGCAAGGGCAAGCCCATCTGCAAAGCCAGTTTTTCAGCTACACCATCGGCGGCGGAGTCTCTTTGACAGGGATCCCGGAGGCCGTGGCTCGCTTTCTAATGGAAAACACCCAGGTTCGGCTTCTGGAGGGGAGCTACCGCGGCTCAGCCGGCATGATCCGCCTGGGACTGCAGATTGCACGGGTGCTAGATCCGCAGTTTGACCCTCCCCTAACGGAGCCTCTGGCAGAGAGGCTGCCAAGGGTGCAGGTGCTGGAGGGCGAGACCCAATTCGCGGCGGTGGAGGCGATGGTGGCCCAGATCCGGCAGCTTTTGGCGGCAGGGATCCCAGCTTCTCGCATCGCCGTCCTGCTGCCTCGCATGGATGCGGCGGTGAGCTTGAGCTTGCAGGAGCAGTTGGCGGAGGTTCCCGTCTTGCCGATCGCTCCCTTCCCTGCCCTGATCCGCTACCCACTGGTGCGGGCTTTGCTGACGGCGGCGGAAGTGGCCCATCCCGAGTGGGGAGCTTTTCCCACCTTGCCGGCCTGGCGACTGCTCCTGGGCAGGGTGTTGGATTTGGATCCCATCCGGGCGGCTTTGCTGGCCGAAGATACCCTTGACCCGGTAGGGCGTTCCCTGCGGCCCAAGACCGCCGTGCGACAGCCGGAGCGGGTGGGGTTTGCCAACCTGGAGCGCTACCAGAAGCTGCTGGATTGGCTGCGCAGCTACCGCGGCGGGCCCTCCTTGGCCGCTTTCTTCCAGCGGTTTTTCGCCGATCACCTAGCCCAGGGGATGGCTCTGCCCCAAGACCAAGAGCTGCTGCAAGCGCTGATCGAAGCGGCGCAACGGTTTCGCCGGGCCTTTCCTGCCGAAGGGGATCCCGCCTTTTTGGCCATGATCCGCTCGGGACAAACCCCCAGCAACAGCCGCTTCGAGCCCGACTATTCCCGCTACCTCGTGGTGGCGACGCCGGTGGCTTATATCAACTGGGGTTTGCAGGCGGATTATCAGTTCTGGTTCGACATCACCAATCCGCTTTGGTTCCGTTCTCTCTGGCGTGTGCTTTACAACAGCCGTGTGCTGACGCCGGAATGGGATGGGGAGGTTTTCGATGCGGCCCAAGACCTGCAGGCGCGTCAACAAATTCTGGCTCGCACACTGTTGAACCTCTGCTGCCGTACACGGCAAGGGCTGTGGCTGGTGCGCTCCACTTTTAATTACCGCGGCGAAGAGAACACTGGTATGTTAGATTATCTCGTTCTGAAAGCCGTGAAGGCTATGGCAACAGCCTGAGAGAAGAAACCCTGTACTTAAACTCCACTCCGGGTGAGAAAGAGCCCCAAGTGGCGCAACAGGGGCTTTCCAAACCGCCGTGAAGCGAGGACTGTACCAAACCGCGAAGGGGTGGCTAGTCAACGCGGGTGCCAATTCGCAAGGACTCTATCCCGCTGACGCGAACAGCAAAGTAAGCAGAACCTCGGGGCTTTGCCTTAGGGAACTGTGCAGGGGTGTCTTGACAGCACTTTTGCAAGTCTGTTTGTGGACTGCGTAAGAATTGCCCAACTTTAGTCGGGGGAGTGTCAAGCCGCTGCCTGATTACCTGGATCCCGGTAGCCTTGAGGATCACGACTTTCTGGAAGCAGATAGCTCTACCCAACAGCGAGCGGGCCTCGAAGGCAATGTTTGAGCTAGAGCCTCCTGAATCTTCGCTCTATGGCAGCTTCATAGAAGCTTCACGGAGGCTGCGTTGAGGGCAGATAAAGCTATTTTTAGGCGAGAGCTATCTTGCGGAATCCGAAGCTTTATCTCCTCTTTATCTTGCCGGATTTGGGTTAGCCTTGGGTTGAGTTTCCTTAGGCCCTGCCTGATGGATCCCGCCACCTTTTTGGAGCGCTACGGGTTTGAGCTGGAGGGGCGGCCCGGCCAAGTGTGGGTGGAGGGCTGGGGCCAGCAGTTCCCGACCTCTTGGATCCCGGCGGCCCTGCTGGAAGCCCTCTACCAGGGGCGCTACAAGGCTGCCTCTGTAGAACAGATCCTCCGCCTCTGGCAGCGCCGCGGCGCTCCTCACCTCACCTTCCCCCTAGAAATCAGCCAATCCCTGTGGCGGGAACAACAGGAGCAGATCCGCTCCTTAGTCTCGACTACCGCCCGCTCTTTTGCTCGCCCTCCCTCACCGCTCCCAGCCCCGCTCAGGAGAGGATCTTCCTTCTCCGGAGAATCGGCCATTTCTCTCGACTTGTTGTTGAGTGAGCTGCAGGATCTCCCTCCCAAGCTGCGCCACCTGCTCGTCAAGCCACAGGCCC
>NZ_JANSIY010000003.1:20306-26371 GCF_047462295.1 Synechococcus sp. H60.3
CCACTCCTACCCAGCCCTCCCAGGGAGAGCCCTGATCTGGACTTCCTTGCGCTTTTCTCGAAAGGTCTACCTTAAGTTGGGGGATTCTTACGCAGTCCACAGACAGACTCGCAAAGGCACTGCCAGAACTCCCCCAGAGGGTTCCTTGGAACCCAGTCTCAAGGTTCTGCTTACTTACTTGTTGACTGACAGCACTGTCCGGCTCTTTCACCGGGGTGGGTGCTTGCTTAGAACTATACCATTGGCCAGCGACTCAGGTCGCTCAAGGACTACGCCCTGCTAACGCGAACGGGCTTTTCCGCCCCGTACTTTAGTACGGGGCTACCCAGCTGCCCCGCTGTGTCGCCACCCTGCCAGAGCCAAAACCGAGGGCCCCCAAACCGTCTCTGTTGCTGCCTGGGGATCCCAACTCTTGCCTAGGCCAGGATGGCGGCCGCTCCCGCGAGAGCTTCCTCCCGCAGCAGGGCAGCTTTGTCAGTGCGCTCCCAGGGCAGATCCAGATGGGTTTGCCCGAAGTGCCCATAGACTGCCACGTTTTGATAGAAACGCCCTCCCCTTTGGCGGGGCAACTCTCGCAGTTGGAACTGCGCCAGGATGGCCGCCGGCCTCAGGTCGAAGTGGCGCTGCACCAGCCGCAGCAGAGCTTCATCGGGGATACGGCCGGTGCCAAAAGTTTCCACCAGAATGTTGATGGGACGAGCTACCCCAATCGCGTAGCTGACCTGCACCTCGCATTTTTGCGCCAGGCCAGCGGCCACAATGTTCTTGGCCACATAGCGGGCGGCATAGGCGGCGCTGCGATCCACCTTGGTGGGATCCTTGCCGGAGAAGGCCCCGCCCCCATGACGGGAATAGCCGCCGTAGGTATCGACGATAATCTTGCGGCCGGTCAGGCCAGCATCCCCCTGGGGGCCACCAATGACGAACTTGCCAGTGGGATTGGTGAGGAAGCGGGTGTTGCTGTCGGGTTTAATGGACAGCTCGGCAAACACTGGCTTCACCACCGCCTCCCAGAGATCGGCGCGGATCCGCTCCTGCACCGCCGCCTCGTCTGTAATGGCACCGATGGTCGGCGTGTGCTGGGTAGAGATCAGCAGAGTGTGAATGCCCACCGGGCGCCCCTCCTCATAGGCCACGGTTACCTGCGTTTTGCCATCCGGGCGCAGGTAGGGCAGGGTGCCATTTTTGCGAACCGCGGCCAACTGGCGGCTGAGGCGGTGGGCCAAGCTGATGGGCAGTGGCATCAGCTCAGGGGTTTCATCGCAGGCGAAGCCAAACATCAAGCCCTGATCCCCGGCCCCGATCAAGTCGAATTCATCTTCCTGGGATGCGCGACTTTCCAGAGCCAAGTTCACTCCCTGGGCAATGTCGGGAGATTGCTCATCGAAAGCCACCAACACCGCGCAGCTTTCTGCGGAGAAGCCGTTCCTGGCGTCGGTATAGCCAATTTCGGCCACCTTGTCCCGCACCAGCCGGGTGAAGTTGACATGCGCCTGCGAGGTAATCTCCCCCGTCAGGATCACCATGCCCGTATTCACCACCACCTCTGCCGCCACTCGACTTAAGGGATCCGCCGTCAAGAGGGCATCCACGATGGCGTCAGAGATCTGGTCGCAAATTTTGTCGGGGTGCCCTTCTGTCACCGACTCCGAGGAAAACAAAAACGACTTGGACAACGAACCTCTCCTTAAGACGAAACAGATACAACCAAGAACTGCCCAAAAAGCAGAGCCTGCTGCTGCCGTTCATCATCCGCTGGCCTGAGCAGGGATCCCTTCTGGCTCAGCCGAGCCAGAGAGCAGACCTAGGCCGCGGCCGACGCAGGAGTAAGAGCACCCTATCGCACCGAGGACTTCGCCGCCGAAGCAATAGAGCCTTGCTCTGCTGCTGCAACCAGAGCTATTCGGAAGCGCTAAGAGGCGAAGTTGCCAGAAAACTCCCCTGCCAAGAGGACTGTCCTCTGGAGAAAGCTTTATTCCTTTATCTTTCGGTTACTGACTAACCGCAGGAGTTAGCACCGTAGCGGAGACTTCCGCCGGTTGCCGCAGCTTCGTTGGGCCTGCTCCCTCAGTCTGCTCTGGATAAAGAACGGAACTTGTCCTTATCGTACCCCTAACCTCTCCGCATTTGTCAAAAAAATGCACTCCGGGCAGGTCTCAGCCAAATAGCTCCTGCCACCAGTCGGTGGCCTGGGCAGCCCTGAGAAAAAAGACGCCCGCCAAGCCCAGAGGGAAGAGAACTCCCAGAAAGCCAACCGCCCCCAGTGCCCAAGCCAAGCGATGCAGATGCCTTTTGCTGGCAGCGCCCGCGGTTGTTTCCGCCAAGACGGCCAACATCGATCCCAGGGCCGCCAACAGGGATCCCCCCAGCCCGGCCAGATAGGCGGGCCCCAGCCAGGGCTGTAACTGGGCGGCAGAGGCAATTTGCAAACGGGGCAGGACTTGAAAACACCCTACCGCCAGCACGGCCCAGATGAAGGAGTACATCAGCAGGCTATCTCGAAAAGCGGTAGCCGGTTCTTTCATGATCCCAGCCCAATCCAGCCAGAGGTAGGATAAAAGCAGTTTGCTGGGGAAGAGCTTGCTCGGCCCACCCGAATTTCCTCTGATTATGGCCCAACCCGCCATGTCTGACCTCTCTGCACCGGCTTGGGGATCCCACTCGACAACAGAGCCTGAGGCTGTTGGCGTTGGCAATTGCGGGACGGAGTCTCTAGCGGGCACAGAGACTGACCTCAACCAGGGGCACCGCCGCAGAATGCAGCGCCGCCAGCAAATCCAGCGGCAGCGCCTATCGGGCATGCGCGATGACAAGGGCTTGATCATCGTGCATACAGGGCAGGGCAAAGGCAAGAGCACGGCTGCTTTCGGCATGATCTTCCGTGCCCTCGGCCAAGGCTTGTCGGTGGGGGTAGTGCAATTCATCAAGGGGGCCTGGGATCCGGGGGAAGCCAAATTGTTGCGCCAGTTGGCCGCCCATCCGGAGCTGGGCCTGGGGAAAATCGCCTTTTACGCCATGGGGGAAGGTTTTACCTGGGAAACCCAGGATCGCGAGCGGGATATCGCCCATGCGCAGGCGGCCTGGGCAAAGGGGCGGGAGCTGCTCAGCAGCGGCGAGTACCACCTGGTACTTTTGGATGAGATCAACGTCGCCCTCAAGCTGGGGTACCTCTCCCTGGAGCAGGTATTGGCCGGCCTGGCCGAAAAACCGGAGCGGGTGCATGTGATCCTGACCGGGCGGGGCGCGCCGGCTGCCCTGATCGACCGGGCCGACTTGGTAACCGAGATGACCTTGGTCAAGCATCCTTTTCGCGACCAGGGGATCAAAGCGCAAATCGGCATTGAGTTCTAGTCCTTGGGTAGGGCAAGATGGCCATTCTGGTGGCGGCAGCCACAAGCGGCAGCGGCAAGACCACTGTCACGCTGGCTCTGTTGGCCGCTCTCAGGCGGCGGGGCCTGCGCATTCAGCCCTTCAAGGTGGGGCCGGATTACATTGATCCCCTGTTCCACACAGCGGTGAGCGGGATCCCCTGTCGCAACTTGGATCCCTTTTTAACCGATGAGAACTTTGTGCAGCGCTGCTTTCGCCACCACTGCCAAGGCAAAGATGGAGCAATTGTAGAGGGAGTGATGGGCCTCTTCGATGGACGAGCGCCCGCATCCCTGCCCGGCGAGACAGAACCCTTTTTTGCCAGCAGCGCCCACGTGGCCCGCCTGCTAGGGATCCCTGTGGTGTTGGTTATCGACGGCAGCGGCCTGGGAATGACGGTGGCCGCTCTGCTCTACGGCTTGAGCCGCTTTGATCCCCGCCTCACCATTGCCGGGGTGATTTTCAACTGCGTGGCCTCGGAGCGGCACGGCCAGATTTTACAGCAAGCGGCGGCAGCGGTAGGGATCCCGGTCTTGGGCCAGTTTCCCCGCCGTGAGGATCTGCGCCTGCCCAGCCGCCACCTGGGGTTGGTGCCCGTCTCAGAACTGGATCACTTCCCCCGCTGGCAGGAGACCTGGGCCGACCTGGCCGAGCAGCATCTGAATTGGGATGAGCTACTGCCCTTGATTCGCTCCTTGCCGCCGGCAGTGGGGGAGCTGTGGCCAGAGATTTCCCCACAACCGCGTCGGGTTCGGGTAGGGGTGGCCCGCGATGCCGCCTTTAACTTCTACTACGCCGACAACCTAGATCTCCTGCGGGCCTGTGGCGCCGAGCTGCTGGAGTACTCTCCCCTGCAGGTGGGGCTATGGCCGCCGGATCCCTGCGATGGCCTGCTGCTGGGGGGCGGGTTCCCAGAACTGTTTGCCGCCACCCTCTCCGAAAAAATAAGCCACCGCCCACCGCCGCCCGCCCATCCACCCCTCTATGCCGAATGCGGCGGGCTGATGGTGCTGGGACGATCCCTCACCGATTTCAAGGGAAAGACCTACCCCCTGGCCGGGCTGCTGCCTATCCAGGTGGACATGGGCGACCGGCTGTGTCTGGGCTACCGCGAGGCCACTGTCCTGCGCCCAACCCTGCTGGCCAAGGCCGGGGATCGCCTACGAGGGCACGAATTTCACCGCTCCCGCAGCACCCCTCTCTCCCCCAACCCAATCTACATCTGGGGATCCCCGCCTCACCAGGAAGGATGGACCAGCCAGCGCCTGCATGCTTCCTACCTGCATCTCCACTGGGGATCTCGTCCCGATCTGGCAGTGCGGCTACTCCAGAATTTCTTAAGGATTGCTCAAGGCGCTCCTGATCCCGCCTAAAATGAAGCAGCGATGTAGCCCAAGTCTCCTGTTGTCGCGTCCGCCTCAGCCGCTTTTGGGGCCTCGCCTCAACAGGGTGCTGGTCATTGTCCAAAAAAAACCTGCCAGCCTGCTCTGGGAGCGGAGATCGGCAAGTTGGATGCAAATTCAAAGCAGGGGAGTGATAAAGATCGCCATTCAGGGGCCAAAATCCGCTCCGATAGCAGGTTTCACCGATCCCCAGTTGCTCTTTGAGACTCTTTAAGCAATCAGTCTCCCTCCTTCCAAATCTGCAGGCCACAACATCGAGTGTTTCCCTCTAGTTATCCGTGATATTCCTGAGTCTTTTCTCAGCATCATTCCTCGGGAACTTACCCTAGTTCCATCCGTCTGTAAGGCCTAGCCCCGCCACAATTGCCCCGGCCAGGCAAAATCTTCACCGATAAAGCCCTTCAGGATCAGGGCCCAAGCCCCACTGCAGGAAAACTGACCGGTTCTTGGCAGAGAGCCGAGACCAGCAGGCAAGAGTTTTGAATTAGGGTAAACTTTAATGTCTCTTCCGAGAAGAGTGTTAAATACTACATCCTACTGCCTTAGACTTTACATAGCGTGCTATTTGGTCTTCAGTAGCCTTGGTTGATCTCTGGAGAGAGGCTAAATGGATCCCTTTCTTGAGGATTTGTCGATTGTTATGCTAGATCTGACTCTAAGTGACTAGGCATAAATTACTAGAATGCGCCCCCAATGGGCCAACTCACTATAGGAGGAGTGTGATGTTCGCACGGTTGGCGGAGCAATACCGCAGCTACGTTCAAGACCTGGTGATGAGTTTGCAGGCTCTGGCCATCGTTTTGGAGAAGCGGGGCTACCCGGCTTCTTGCTACACCTGCGGCACCTCATTTGAGAGCGCCTCCTTCATGGTCAGCTTACGGGAGGGGCACTTGATTCGCTTTTTGGTTTCCGAATGCTCTATCAGTTGGACGGAGATGCGGGATGACCGGGAGCTCATGAAGCTAGAAGGGGCAGAAGCCATTCGCCAACTCCAGGATCTGGCAGAGCTGATCAAAGACGATCTGGCTGCTGCTGCGCCGGCAGAAGCTCTGGCCACCAGCAGTTGATTCCCATGCAACTGGGCAACAAAGACAGCCTACGATCCCCTGAACTTCACTTCGGCTAGGCCAAGCTCTGGGCGCCTCCCCAGACTCTTGCCAGCGCCCAAGAGACCCTCTACTTCCAGTACTCACTACAGTCCTTTATACCCCCAAGGGGATTCGAACCCCTGTCGCATCCGTGAAAGGGATGTGTCCTAGGCCTCTAGACGATGGGGGCATCCCAGAAACGACG
>NZ_JANSIY010000003.1:26471-44094 GCF_047462295.1 Synechococcus sp. H60.3
GATCTTGATTGTAAAGAGGGAGGTTTAATTTTGTCAACTTAAATCTTTCTCATGTCCTCTCCTAGTCGGCGTCTCCCGAGTCCCGTTCTGCCAAGTTCAGGATCAAAATCCCCAGCAGAGCCAGGCCCAGCAAGCTGGCAATCACGAGGGGTTCACCTGGGATCACATCCATGCTATGCCTCAATCTGTCAACGCTACAGGCTGCCGGCTCCGAGCAACACAGTACGGCCCAGGGGCGGCAAACCGTCCTAGGCGGAGCAGACGTCCGGTGGCTTACACTACACTAAAAAGTAATAACCCATCGCTTGGACTGGCATGATTCCCACCGTTATCGAGCAATCTGCACGCGGCGAGCGCGCCTTTGATATCTACTCGCGTCTATTGCGGGATCGGATCATCTTCCTGGGCACCCAGGTGGATGACGACATTGCCAACCTGATCGTGGCCCAGATGCTCTACTTGGAATCCGAAGACCCCGAGAAAGATATTTACCTCTACATCAACTCTCCTGGCGGCTCCGTCTACGCCGGTATGGCCATCTACGACACCATGCAGCACATTCAGCCGGATGTCTCCACCATCTGCATTGGGTTGGCCGCCAGCATGGGAGCCTTTTTGCTGGCAGGGGGCGCCAAAGGCAAACGCATTGCCCTTCCCCACGCCCGCATCATGATTCACCAGCCCCTCGGTGGAGCTCAGGGGCCAGCCACCGACATTGAGATTCAGGCCAAAGAGATCCTCTTCATCAAAAACAGTCTCAACAGCCTGCTTGCCTACCACACCGGTCAGCCCCTGGAGCGCATCGAACGCGATACCGACCGCGACAACTTTATGACTCCAGAGCAGGCCAAAGAATACGGCCTCATCGACCAGGTGATTACCAGGAGACCCCAACCATCCTTGGCCGCCGTTTCTTAACCCCTCTGGCCGCTGCAGACAAACCCACCTAGCTCCCTTCTCAAGGGAGCTTTTGCCTTTTTCAGGGATCCCACCCTAAGGATATTAAGAAAGCCAAAGAAATCTATATTTTCGGCCCCAAGCCAGAAGCCTCACTTTAACCAAACTAATCGAACTCATAAAGAAAGTAATGATCAGCCCATCATTGCGGATGATAACTTAGGATTAAACCAGTGTGGATCTACATCTGCCGAGATTCTAGCTTAGACACTGTCTAGAGGTCTTCCCACTGGGTTTACAAAATCCAGTGCGTCGAAGCTAGCAATTGGAGGCGCTTGAGAAGGAGGGTTCAGGACTTTCATCTGTGTAGATGAAGTGTGTCTTGAAGCCCAAGTATGACCTCACAGGTGTGGGGCAGGCTCATTCCCAAAAACCCGGTGGTCTGGGGTTTTGCCCCTGGGTTTTTGCATCTTGGCTACATTTGTGAATGGCATTTTTGTCATGCGTTAAAGGGAGATCAACGTGGCCTACTCAGCAACCCAAACCAAAAAGGGCTATCAAGCCGGCGTCAAGGATTATCGACTCACGTATTACACGCCCGATTACACGCCCAAGGATACTGATATCCTGGCCTGTTTCCGGGTTACTCCTCAGCCGGGCGTTCCCCCCGAAGAGGCCGGGGCGGCGGTGGCGGCTGAGTCCTCGACCGGCACCTGGACAACGGTATGGACAGATTTGCTCACCGACTTGGATCGGTATAAGGGCCGCTGCTACGACATCGAGCCGGTTCCGGGCGAAGAGAATCAATACTTCTGCTTCGTCGCCTATCCGCTGGATCTGTTCGAGGAAGGCTCGGTCACCAACATGCTCACCTCGATCGTGGGCAACGTCTTCGGCTTCAAGGCCTTGAAAGCGTTGCGGCTAGAGGATGTGCGGATCCCGGTGGCGTACCTGAAGACCTTCCAGGGCCCTCCCCACGGCATTCAGGTGGAGCGGGACAAATTGAATAAGTACGGCCGCCCGCTGCTGGGCTGCACCATCAAGCCCAAGCTGGGCCTTTCCGCCAAAAACTACGGACGGGCTGTGTACGAGGCGCTGCGGGGTGGTCTGGACTTCACCAAAGACGACGAAAACATCAACTCCCAGCCCTTCCAGCGCTGGCGGGATCGCTACCTCTTTGTGATGGAGGCTGTCCATAAGGCGCAGGCAGAGACTGGCGAGATCAAGGGGCACTACCTGAACGTGACGGCGCCCACTTGTGAGGAGATGTTCAAACGGGCGGAGTTTGCCAAGGAGATTGGCGCCCCCATCATCATGCACGACTACCTGACTGCCGGATTTACCGCCAACACCAGCTTGGCTAAGTGGTGCCGCGACAACGGCATCCTGCTGCACATTCACCGCGCCATGCACGCCGTGATTGACCGGCAGAAAAACCATGGCATCCACTTCCGGGTGCTGGCCAAGTGCTTGCGCATGTCCGGTGGCGACCACCTGCATGCCGGTACGGTGGTGGGCAAATTGGAGGGCGACCGCGCCATCACCATGGGCTTTGTGGATCTCATGCGGGAAAACTACGTGGAGGCCGACCGCTCTCGTGGCATTTTCTTCACCCAAGATTGGGCCTCTATGCCCGGGGTGATGCCGGTGGCCTCAGGTGGCATTCACGTCTGGCACATGCCAGCGCTGGTGGAGATCTTCGGCGACGACGCGGTGCTACAGTTTGGGGGCGGAACCCTGGGACACCCCTGGGGGAACGCTCCAGGCGCGACGGCCAACCGGGTGGCCTTGGAAGCCTGCATCCAGGCCCGCAATGAAGGTCGGGATCTGGCCCGCGAGGGCAACGACATCATCCGCGAAGCAGCCAAGTGGTCGCCAGAGCTGGCGGCTGCCTGCGAGCTGTGGAAGGAGATCAAGTTCGAATTCAAGCCCGTCGATACGCTTTAAAGAAAGATCTGCCGGGGGCAAGGGATCCCCACCGTTCTCTTGCCCCGCTGCTTCGGCTTGCCCCTGGACTGGTCATGGATCTGAAACAGATCGCCAAAGATACGGCCAAAACCTTGATCAGCTACCTGACCTATCAGGCGATGCGCACGGTGCTGGCCCAACTGAGCGAGACGGATCCTCCTAGGGCTCTTTGGCTGCAGCAGTTCTCGGCCCGGCAAAACCTTCAGGAGGGGGAAACCTACCTGCGGGCTTTGCTGGCAGAGCGGCCTGACCTGGCCTATCGCATCATGACCGTTCGCGAGCACATTGCGGCGGAGGTGGTGGACTACCTGCCGGAAATGGCCAAGACCGGCATTCAACAGGCCAACATGGAACACCGCCGTAGCCACCTGGAACGGCTGACCTCCGCGCCGGGATCCCTGCCGGTCACGCACCCGGAAGCAGGATCCCCTCTACAGAACCCTACACCTGAAACGGAGTAACTTTAGTCATGCAAACCTTACCGAAAGAGCGCCACTACGAAACCCTTTCTTACCTGCCGCCGCTAACGGATCTGCAAATTATCAAGCAGGTGCAGTACATCTTGGATCAGGGCTACATCCCTGCCATTGAATTCAACGAATCCTCTGAACCGACGGTTCGCTACTGGACTCTGTGGAAGCTGCCCCTCTTCAGCGCCACTTCTCCCCAGGAGGTGCTGACCGAGGTACAGGCCTGCCGCAGCGCCTACCCCAATTGCTTCATCCGTGTGGTGGGTTTCGACAACATCAAGCAGTGCCAGGTACTCAGCTTCTTGGTTTACAAGCCCAGCGGCCTACGCTAAGAGAGGTTCGGGGCAATTGGTCTAATTCCCAGTCAATCAGCGCGGAGGGAGAGCTTCTCCCTCTTTTTTATTTCTTGCTTCGCATAGCCATTCTCACTCTCAAAAAACAGTCATTCCAAACAGCAACGAAACGGTTCCTTGCCTCGTTATTGCTACACAACGCTGTCGCGAAGGCGCCGCTCCAACTCCCCTCTCCCTGAGGGAGAGGGGTTGGGGGTGAGGGGCCCCTTTTTAGGATCCGATCCCCAAAAGCGCTCCCAATCCCACGGCCAGGAGAGCTGCTAGGGTCGTTTGAATGCCGTTCACCACTTCATTGCTCATCCAAGCCAGGCGAGGTTGCAACACCACCCCCATCCAGCTTTCTGCCAAGGTGGCCAGAATCCCACCCAGACAGCAAATGCCCAGCCAAAACGGGTCTCCTCTTACCCACTCCCCACCGATCCCCCAGGCCAACGTGGCCATCCCTACCGCTGCCGCCATCCCTGCCAGGGATCCCTCCAGGCTCACAGCTCCCTCTGTGCCCGCCGGCACCGGCTGAAAGGTGGTGATCAAAAAGGTCTGGCGTCCGTAGGCTTTTCCCACTTCGCTGCTGACGGTATCGGCCAACTTGGCGGCGAAGCTGGCGCTATACCCCAACCACCAGAGGGGATGGGCAAAAAGTGCATATCCCACCGCACAGGCAGCCCCCGTCAGGGCAGATCCCCAGACATTTTCCGGCCCTCGCGCCCCCTCCCGCTTCTCGGCGATCCCCTGCGCCTGCTTGCGCCGGATCCCCAGCCGGGTGACGGCGGTGCCGACTAAAAAATAGGCGGCTACTACTAGGTAACCCCGCCACCCCAGGCCCCCCCACACCAGCAGGCCAAGCAAGCCTGCATGGAGAACCCCAGCCCGCGTCAACGCCCTTTGCGGGATCAGCAGAGCCAGCGCCACCAAGGCCAGGTTGAGCCAGAGCGCCACTCCCCACTGACTTAGAAGCCACACCTGACCCATCGGTGCCCTCCATCAGCAGAAAGGGCGGCTAGGAACTAGCCACGGCAACGGAGAGGGAGGGATTCGAACCCTCGACGGAGCTTTTGGGCCCCGTAACTTCTTAGCAGGAAGCCGCTTTCGACCACTCAGCCACCTCTCCAGAGCGGCAGAGACCCCAGCAAGCTGGGATCCAGCTGCTAGTTCACCCATTGTAGAAGATGGGATCCCACCCGGCAACTGTTCTCGAGCGGGATCCCTTCCGGAACTCAGCTCACCACCTGCACATAGATATCGAAGCTGCCGCTGTTGTCGCCGTAGCTGCCCTTGGCATCGTTGACGTTGAAGGCGATATCCAAATTGGGATCCAGATCCACCTCTTGGGGCTGCTCCGGCGAGGATTCCCAAACCTGATGGGCCACCAGTTGGGCGTTGGGCTGAAACAGCACGAGGCCGTAGCGGCAAAGACCCGGGTAGCGCCACTCTGGCGGGGTCGGGATCCCTTTGCCCAGAGGCGAGCGGATGCTGGTGGAGAAGGAAAAGCCGTAGCGCCAAGCCACATTTTTCACAAAAAAGCGCAGGCGGCTGGCCCGCAGCGGGCGTCCTTGCCAGTGCAAGATATTGCCCGGCTCGTGGTTGACCCGCAGGCCGTAAAAGGCGATCCAGCCCTGCAACTCCCCCTCTTGGGGCTGCGCGCCCTCAATCACCACGGCTTGGCTCCAGTCCAAGTCGCTGCCATCACAAGTAATCTGGGGCGGAACTTGGGCCGAATCTTGCCTTAAGTTCATTTGCGGCAGTTCTAAGGTATTGGGTGCAGCAGATTGAACAGACATGCCGTCTCCTTTTCTCTTGCAATCTTTTTGGATGTGATGTCTCAAGACAAACTAAGAACCAAGCCGATCCCAGATTCCCCTTCTGGAGGTCTACTGAGAGACCATCCTCCGGCAAATCTAGGTCACTTGAGAAGCTTTATCAAACAAAAACTCAAGGAGCAGAGAGCTCTTTTCTAAGCCATTCCGTTAACTCCTCTTCCCTACATGGAAGCGACAACATGAAAAACGGGGCACGAAGTCAACCTAGGCCCCATCAATTGTCAGATCAACTTTACTTGATGGGTAAGAGCTTTTCTAGAAGAAAAAAGTTACTTGCAATATCTTTTTAGATATCCTCAGCGTTCTGTTAACTCCTTGTAACTTCAGTTATGAGCAAAAGCTGAATCCAAATCCCGATTGGTGTAAGTTTTCCCAGTTTGTGTTCCAGAACACAGCAGAGTAGCTTGGTAGCCCCGTACTTGAATGCGGGGCGGAAAAGCCTTAGAGCAGCTTTAGCTGCTGTTCAATGCTATAACTGCTGCTAAGTAAGCACCCACCCCGGTGAAAGACCCGGACAGTGCTGTCAGTCAACAAGTAAGCGGAACCTTGAGACTTGGTTCCAAGGAACCGTCTAGGGGCGTCTTGACAACGCCTTTACGAGTCCGATTGTGGACTGCGTAAGAATCCCCTGACTTTAGTCGGTGGGAGTGTCAAATCCTCTTTGTTCAGCTTCCTGAAGTCAGTCTGGGGGGTTTGCAACGGTTGTCCAGAGGCCGAAGCGTGCTGTCCGGCAGTTTTGATAGAATCGCCATCACAGGTTTTAGGGCGCGCAGCGCCCACGGCATGCACAACAACTCGACTTCTTCCGCTCCCACCGATCTGGAGATCATCTCTTTGTTGGATCCGCGGCAGGCTATGTCTCTGGCGGGCGTGCAGGAGGCCAACCTGAAGTGGATCAGCCGCTGTAGCGGCGCCTCGGTAACGCTGCGAGGACAAGACCTGTACCTAAGGGGCACACCTCAACAGCGGCAGCAGGTGCGGCAGTGGCTAGAATTGCTGAGACCGCTTTGGCAAACTGGACACCCTGTTACTGTGATCGATGCCGAACAAGCCTTTCGCGCCCTCTCTAACCAAGAAGCTGACGCCTATCATCAGGCGCAGGTAAGTGTTCTGGCCCGCACCCGCAAGGGAGAGCTGATCCGGCCCAAGACGCCCCGTCAACAGGAGTACGTGCGAGCCATCCGAGCTCACGACCTTTGCTTCGGCATTGGGCCGGCGGGCACCGGCAAAACCTATCTAGCTGCCGTCGTGGCCATCACGGCCTTGCAAAACCGCGAGTATGAGCGCCTGATCCTCACTCGCCCTGCGGTGGAAGCAGGGGAGAAGCTGGGGTTCTTGCCTGGGGATCTGGTAGAGAAGGTGGATCCCTATCTACGGCCCCTCTACGATGCTCTGTTTGAGTTTATCGATCCGGCCAAACTGCCCCAGTTGATGGAACAAGGGGTGATCGAGGTGGTGCCGCTGGCCTACATGCGCGGTCGCACCCTGAGCAATGCTTTCATCATTCTGGACGAAGCCCAGAACACCACCCCGGAGCAGATGAAGATGGCGCTCACCCGCCTGGGGTTTCGGTCGCGCATGGTGGTTACCGGGGATCTCACCCAAACGGATCTGGGCAAACATCGCCTGTCGGGCCTAGCGGCTGCGGAGCGCATCCTGGCCGGGGTGGAGGGAGTTGCCTTTTGCTACTTTGACCAGCGGGATGTGGTACGCCACCCCCTGGTGCAGCGGATTGTGGATGCCTACGCCCGCTACGAGAGCCAGCAGTGAGGCCGAGGGTAATCTTCTTCGATGCCGTGGGCACGCTGTTTCGGGTGCGGGGCAGCGTCGGCCAGGCCTACAGCCAGGTGGCAGCAGCGTATGGGGTATCGGTGGATCCGCAGGCGCTGAATCGCGCCTTTGCCCAAGCTTTTGCCAGCGCTCCGCCGCCAGCCTGTGCCGGTCTGTTGGGATCCTCTTTGCTGGCTTGGGAGCGGGCCTGGTGGCGGCAGGTGGTGCGCCAGACTTTTGCAGGGGTGGGATCCCTGGCTGCTTTTGGGGAGGAACGGTTTGAGGCGTTTTTTGCCCGCCTTTTCGAGTATTTTGCCGGGGCGGATCCCTGGGAACTGTATCCGGAGACGCTGCCGGTTCTCCAGGCCCTCCAGGGGGAAGGGATCCGGCTGGGGGTGATCTCCAACTTCGACAGCCGCCTGCCCAAGGTGCTGCAGGCACTGCAGTTGGAGGGCTATTTTTCCAGCCTCACCCTCTCCACCCAGGTGGGCCATGCCAAGCCCGATCCCCGCATCTTCCAAGCTGCCCTAGAGACCCAAGGGATCCCGCCTGCCGCTGCCTGGCACATTGGCGACAGCTACCGCGAAGACTACCAAGGGGCCAAGGCAGCAGGCTTGAGAGCCCTTTGGCTGGATCGAGAAGGGAAAGATAGCGCCTGCCAAGAGCGAATCGAAAACTTGTGGGGATCCCTCCCCCTGCTCAATGCGCTGGAGCGGAATTAAGCAGTAGCGGGGCAAAAACCCCATCGGGCTTGAGCAAGTAGCGCCGCAGGTTCATCTGCCGCTCCAGAAGGCAGGCATGACCGCTCAAAGGCGAGATCTCCACCTGAGCCTGGGGCAGTCGCTCCGCCAAACGCTGCACCTCCTGCACCGAGGGTAGGAGGCGATCCCGCTCCCCCGCCACCAGCAGGGTTGGCAGCCTCATCGACTCCAGGGGCAGCTCTTCCACAACAAAGGATCCCAGCAAGGCCAGGCGCTGGGCAGCCACCTCGGGAGCAACGCTGTGTACGGCCTGGCGCAACCGCTCCCGATCCGGCGGCTCCATTTGGCTTAGCTCCGCCAAAAATCCCAGCCCCCGCTCCGCCATCTGGTGGTAGAGCGCTGGCGGCAAAAAGGGCAGGAGAACATGGCCCGCCCACCACCAGGGCCGGCGCCGCAGGGATGAGGCCGGGTTGACCAAGATGAGGCCACGACAGCGCTCCGGCTGCTGGGCGGCAACGGCCAACGCCAGACAGGCCCCAAAGGATTCGCCGCACAGATAGGCCCCCTCTTCCAGTTGGGATCCCACCCAATCGGCCAGGCTCTCCCAGCTATTTCCCGCTTCGGGGTGGTTTAGGCTCAAAGGGCGGACGTGAAACTCGGCTTGCAGAGCCTGCGCCTGCCGGTAAAACAATTGGCCTGTGCCATCCATACCCGGCAAATAGAACAGCGGGGGCCGCTTCTGGTGGCTTGGAATAGAGGCGGTGGGCTTACCCTTCAATTTTTCCATCTCCTTGCCAACCCCAAGCGCACCTGTTCGCGGGCGGCTGCCGTTAACTCCTGAATTAGCTGCAGCCTCTCCTGGCGGCAGGTATAGCGCCCTTCTCCCCTCACCCAGAGAGGGGATCCCACCTTGAGCACCACCCGGCGATAGATCACCACCGGGTGCCCTCCTTGCTGCTGAAACCTGGGCTCGCTGGGATCAAACCAGCGGAAAAAAGCCATGGGAATATCCATCCCCCGCCACTCTTCCTGGGCCCACACGGCCACCGGCAGGATTGGCAGAGGATCCACCTTGGCAGCCAAGGCCAGATGGGCAAAGCCCGGCTGGAACCGTCCCACCTCCTGGGGTGAGGTCTCGCGGGTAATCTGGTCTGCCCCTTCCGGGAAAATTCCCACCCCTCCGCCCGCTGCCAACGTGGCCTGAGCCTGGCGAAAAAAGTGAATCTGCGGCCAGGATCCCTGCTGGAGGGGGATACACCCCAGCGCCAAGGCGATCTCCCGCAAGAGGGGCACCTGGGATAGGTAGTAGTGGCAGGCAAAACGAATTGGTCGATCCAGCCCCGCGATCAGCACCGGCGCATCCAAAAAGCTGCGATGGTTGCTCACCACCAGCAGCGGGCCTTGGGGAACCCGCTCCTTGCCCTCCACCCACACCTCCGTCTGGAAAAGAGCAAGTAGCAACTGGGCCACTGCCCTCGCATCTGGGAAGCCACTGACCTGCATAGGCGCTGTCAAGGATTCCATTCTCTTGCTCAATAGTCCACCCCGCGCCGCAGATCCGCGCCTTGCTCGGCATAGTGCTTGTGGCTCACCATTTCCGAATGGACAGAGGCCAGCTCAAAGTAGGGCAAAGGAGCATGGCAGCGCCCTGTGATGATGATCTCCGTGTCGCGCGGCTTGCGCAGCAAAGCCTCAACAATCGGCTCCACGTCCAATAGCTCCAGATCCACCGTGGGGTTGAGCTCATCCAGAATGATGGTTTTGTAAAGCCCGGAGGCAATGGCCGCCCGTGCCAACTCCCAGCCTCGCTCTGCCTCTACATAATCGATTTCCTGCTGCTTGCCCCGCCAGACAATGGCATCGCGGCCGCAGCGCTGGTGATCCACTAGATCAGGGTAGCTCTCCCGCAAGGCCCGAATGGCCGCATCTTCCGTGTAGCCCGTCCCCCCTTTGAGCCACTGCATGATCAACACCCGGTGGGAGAGATCCTTGCTGATGCCACGCCCAATAGCCTGCAGAGCCCGTCCCAGAGCGCTGGTGGACTTGCCCTTGCCGTTGCCGGTGTAAATCTCAATGCCGCTGAGGGGGGGCTGGCCATTCTGGGGATCCGTCGCCCGACGGACGCTGCGCATTTCTGAGTGCAGATCGGCCAGGTCGATAATTTCCTTGGGGGCGCCCCGCCCGGTGATGATAACTTCCATCTCCTCCGGCTTTTGCTTGAGGGTGCTGACGACCTCCTCCACCGGCAGTAGGCCCAGATCCAGCACCGGGTTCAGCTCGTCCAGCACCACCACCGAGTAAAATCCGGACGCCAGCGCCCCCTTGGCCACATCCCAGCCGCGGCGGGCCTCCTGACGGTCAAACTTGGTGATCTCGTCGGGGCCAAAGAACTCTCCTCGCCCCGTGCGCAGTTGATCAATGAGGTGGGGGAAGCCCCGCTGCAGAGCGGCAATCGCCGCGTCCTCCGCATAAGTGCGGCCCGGCCCCTTGAGAAACCGCACCAGCAACACCCGGCTGGGGGCCGCATTTTCGATTCCCAAGCCAATGGAGCGCAGCACAACTCCCAACGCCGCCTGGGACTTGCCCTTGCCCTCGCCATCGTAAACGTGGATCTGGCCTCGTCGGCGGTCAAACTGTTGCGCGGTTACAATGCCGACTTCTGCCATGCCCCTCCGCATCACGCCGCTGTCCAGAACTCGTGCTTCTCTACCCCCATCTTAAAGTCTAGCCAGAGGTTTTCGGGAAAGCGCGGAGAAGGGCCAGAAAAAGCCGGCAAGAGCCGATCAACACCGGGATAAGATGAGCAATGGTTGTCCAGCCCAGTGCCCATCTAGCGAGGGATCCCCCTTGTACCCGACTGTGTTTTCTTCTCGCCCCTTGCCCCCTGCGGTTGATAGCCCTATTGAGCTGGTGGGCGGCACGCCCCTCATTCGCTTACGGCGGGTTACTGCTGAACTGCCGCCATCGGTGCGAGTGTATGGCAAAGCAGAGTGGTACAACCCCGGCGGCTCGGTCAAGGATCGCCCGGCCCTGAACATGATTCGCACTGGCGAACGCGAGGGCAAGCTGAGGCCTGGCAAGATCATCCTGGATGCCACCAGCGGCAACACGGGCATCGCCTATGCCTGGATAGGGGCAGCTTTGGGGTACAAGGTGAAGCTGGCCCTGCCGGCCAACGCCAGTCCAGAGCGCAAGAAGATCCTCGCTGCCTATGGGGTGGACTTGGTGCTCACGGATCCAGCCCTTGGCTCCGATGGGGCCATCGAGAAAGCCCGCGCCCTCTACGCCGAAAACCCCGATCTCTACTTCTATCCTGACCAGTACAGCAACCCCGCCAACTGGCAGGCCCACTACGAGACCACAGGGGTGGAGATCTGGGAGCAAACCCAGGGGCAGGTCACCCACTTCGTGGCCGGCCTGGGCACCAGCGGCACCTGTATGGGGGTAGGGCGGCGCCTGCGGGAGTACCGCTCTGATATCCAGATCATCGCCATGCAGCCCGACTCCCCCTTCCACGGCCTCGAAGGCCTCAAGCACATGGCCACCGCCCTTAAGCCGGAGATCTACGATCCCAACCTGCCGGATCGGCACGTCGAGGTCTCCACCGAGGCGGCCCAAAAGATGGTAAAACGCCTGGCTCGGGAGGAGGGCCTGCTGGTCGGCATCTCCGCCGGCGCCAATGTGGTGGCTGCCCTGCAGGTGGCGCGTCAGCTCTCGGCAGGGGTGGTGGTTACCATCTTCTGCGATGGGGCCGACAAGTATCTCTCCGAGCGGTTTTGGACAGAAGACTAAACTCGCCCGTACTGCAATGGCCCCTCCTCTTAACAGCTCCGCCCTTCTGCCGCTATGATGGTTAAGCCTAGAATGCGGATGTGGCGGAATTGGTATACGCGCACGTTTGAGGGGCGTGTGGCTTTGCCTTGCGAGTTCGAGTCTCGCCATCCGCACTGAGCCTTCACCCCCAGGCCCTCCCCCTCCTTGGGAGAGGGGAAATGGTCAGCGGTGGGCCAGCCGAGAATTGATCTCGACTTTTGCGCTATTCCCGAACGGCGCCCTGCAGGCGTGTGCCCCAGGTGCGGGCAAAGCTCAGGTCAGCCCCAGTCAGATTGGCATCGCGCAGATCGGCCCCGCGCAAGTCGGCGCCGTAGAGGGAGGCGGAGGAGAGATCGGCCCCCCGCAAATCGGCACCCCGCAGGTCCGCTCCCTCCAGGTAGGCACCGCTGAGGTCGGCGCCACGCAACTGGGCGCGCCGCAGATTGGCTCCCACCAAGTAGGACTGGCTGAGATCGGCGCCAGTGAGGATGGTGCGCTCCAGGTTGGCCTCGATCAGGTCGGCACCCTGGAAGTTAGCCTCTGCCAGATCGAGGTTGCTCAGCTCGAGGGATCCCAGCCGGCAGTTGGGACAGGTTCGGGAAGCGATAAGATAGCGCAAGAAGCAGGCGTTGGGGGTTGTGGCGGCGGCAGTGGAGGCCACGGCTGCTGTGGTCAGTAGCGCTAAAACGGCGGCAGCTTTGAGATGGAAATTCATGGTAATCAAGCCTCATGAAAGGTTGACTGAGACAATCCGGCAGAGCGGGGTTGTTCTGCGTTGGTCACATGATAGTGGCATCCGTCGGCTTCGACCACTCCACAGGTTTGCCTGGGCTCCCGCATTGACAAATTCCCTCAAGCTGCGATGACGTTGTGGCCTTATCGCCCTAGAGCTGGTGGGCTATCGCCGGGCGGGGGAGGATCTTGCAGCAGCGGCTCCACCCAATGCCAAGACAGTTGCCCCAGTCCCAGCAAAACCGAAAGTATCGCCGAGGCAGCCAAGACACAATCCCAGCGGATTGCCAGCCGAAGAGGATGGTTCGGCTTGCCTTTCCTCGAGCTGGGCCGGGCGACGGGCAAGCTGTCCCAGGAGGGGAGAGGGCGACAACGCAGGAAGCAACCGCAGCGGCGACAGCGACGATCGGAGTCGAGGTTGAGCCAATGGCAAGCTGGACAGCGGAGCATGGGAAAGGCCAGGGATCCCATCCGGGTGCAGCGCGAGCAGTTGCGGCGTCCGGCAACCATATCCGAAGATCTTCCCAATTCCCATGCAGGTGGTCAATTCTGCTCGTCCCCCTCTAGATCAGGGGTCGAGTTCGGGTCAGCCTTGGGAGAGAAGCCTCTGTGGAACTAGCCCTCCAAAATTAGTCAGCATTGAACAGCAACCCTGTGCCGATCCTATGCAGATTCGACTGGAAAACATCTGTAAGCGCTATGGCCGCCGTGAGGTGGTGAGCGACGTCAGCTTGCACATTCAGCAGGGAGAGGTTGTGGGGCTGCTGGGGCCCAATGGGGCGGGGAAAACCACCACCTTTTACATCATGACCGGCCTGATCCAGCCCAACCGTGGCCATGTCTGGCTGGATGACCAAGATATTACCCATCTGCCGATGCATCGCCGCGCCCGCTTGGGGATCGGCTACTTGGCCCAGGAGCCCAGCATCTTTCGTCGCCTCAGCATTCAAGACAACCTGCTGTTGATCATGGAGCAGACGGGGGTGCCTCGCCGCCTCTGGCAGCAGCGCCTCAACCACCTGCTGGAGGAGTTCCGCATTGCCCATGTGGCCCACAGTTTGGGTTTGCAGGTGTCGGGGGGAGAACGGCGCCGCGCCGAGATTGCCCGCGCCCTGGCGGCCGGGATCCATGGGCCGAAATTTTTGCTGCTGGATGAGCCCTTTGCGGGGGTGGATCCCATCGCAGTGGCAGATATCCAGGAGGTGGTGGCCAAACTTAAGCAGCGGGGCATCGGTGTTTTGATTACTGACCACAACGTGCGGGAGACGCTGGAGATCACCGACCGGGCCTACATTCTCAACGATGGGGCCATCCTGGCCAAGGGCACGGCAGCAGAGCTGGCGGCGGATCCCTTGGTGCGCAAGTATTACCTGGGGGATAAGTTCCGCCTCTAACGAGCTTCCTCTACTGCCAGGAATACAAAGCCCGCAGGCGTTGGCTTTTCTTGTGCTGGTGGGCTTGCATCCGAGCCAGCAGCTCATCCAGAAGGGCAACCGCCTCCAGGAGATAGGGGCCCTTATTGAGCATGACGCACTCGGCGCGGGCAGACATCACCGCATCGGAAAGCTCAGGCCGCGAGGGCAGGCCCTCTTTGGTGAGCTGATCCAGCACCTGCGTAGCCCACACCACGGGCACATGGGCGGCCTCACAGATCCACAGCAGTTCCTCCTGGATCTCGCCCAAGCGCAGCCAGCCCATCTCCACAGCCAGATCTCCCCGGGCAATCATCACCCCCAGCGGCCTATTAGCAGCCGTCGCAATGAGAGCCGGCAGGTTTTTCACCGCTTGTCGGGTTTCGATTTTCAGGATTAACCCTAAGTCAGGCCGAGCCTGGCACCGCTCCAGCTCAGCAAACAGCACCTGCAAATCCGCCGGCTGCTGGACAAAGGAATAGCCCACTAGGTCGGCATACTGCACCACAAAGTCCAGGTCTTGGCGGTCTTTCTCGGTCAGGGGCTGGATTGGGAGTTGGCTGTCGGGAAAGTTGAGGCCTTTTTCGGCTCGCAACTTCTTGCCCTGGGGAGCAACTTTGTCCACCTCCAGCACCACGCCCGCCGGCTCGATCCCCACGACGCGGGCGCCAATTTTGCCGTCGTCGATCCAAACAGTTGCTCCCACCTGCAGGTTTGCCAAAACCTCGGGCAGGGTGCAAGCCACCTGGCAGGGGATGTCAGAGTTGACCGGCGGCATGGCTGCCGTGAGCAGGATGCGATCCCCGCAGTACACCTTGGCTTTGCCGGGGGGCATGGCCACCGGGCCAGTGCGGATCTTGGGGCCGGCCAGGTCGAACAAAATCTTGCAGCGCCGTTGGGTCTGGGCTTCGGCCCAGCGCAAGTGGGCCACCATTTTCTCCCACCCCGAGGGATCGTCGTGGGCGCAGTTGATTCGCGCTACATCCATGCCCCGCTGCAACAGTTGCAGCAGCAGCTCTGGCTGCTCGGCAGCTTCGCCGGGCAGGGTTACCATGATGCGGGCGCGGCGGTGGGCGGAGGGAGGGCCAAAGAGAACCGCAGTGTGCTGCTCCAGCGCCATGTCTCCAGCGTAAAACTCCTCATAGCTGGGCCCCTTGTGGCTTAGGCCCTGCGTGGCTGCCAAAATGGCAATCACCGCATCCAGGCTCTCCAAAACCCGCGATTCACACCGTCCCAGCGAGGACAGCCCCACAGCAGCCAGCTCCAATTGCAGGTTGCGCAGATCGTGTTGGCGCAGCGCCAGGTAGCGCGCCAGGTTGCAGAGGGCTGCAGGAGGATCTGCAGAACAGCCCCAAGCGGCCAGGTAGGTCTGGGATCCCTCGACCACTTGCCGGCGCAGCTCCAGGAGTCTTTCCAGCAAGCCTTTGAGATTGGGGAGAGCAGGAGCCATGCTCGGAGATTTTGCAGAAATAACCGGCCAGGCCCAAGGCTAATTCTGAGCACACTTTTGCACAATCATAGGTCGATCTAGGGGGGCAATCAACCTTTCGTTCCCCAACGTTCCAGTCTAGAGTCGTTAACAGCCTTCGGCTCTCCCGAAGGGCTGGCTGTCCTAGCTACTACTTCCTTGGGCTGCGTGAAACTCTCTTCTCCCCCCACTCCTTATTCGGTTGAGCAGTCCTGCCCCAGGCTCTCCCTCGTCTGTGCGGTAGGCCTGATGGATCGCTACGTCGTCTCGGAGATGCTGCTGCCTTTTCTGTTTGGGGTGGGGACGTTTACCACCCTGGTGATGGCAGTGGGATCCCTGTTTGAGCTGGTGCGCCTGGTGGTAGAGGCGGGGCTGTCCCTTTCGGCAGCGTTGCAAGTGTTTGTGTTGCGGGCACCGGGGATCATCGTCCTGACGTTCCCCATGTCCATGTTGCTGGCAACACTGCTGGCCTATGGGCGCCTGTCTGCTGATAACGAGATCACTGCCCTGCGCGCCTGCGGCGTGAGCCTCTACCGTCTGGTGGTGCCTGCTCTCCTCCTCAGCCTCTTGGTGACGACGTTAACGTTTCTCTTCAACGAGCTGGTGGTGCCGGTGAGCAACCGCCAGGCGGCCCTGACTTTAAACCGTGCTTTGAACCGGGATCCGGACTTTCGCCGCGAGAACATCCTTTACCAAGAGTTTGGCGAGATCCTTACGCCCGAGCCGGACGGCAGTTTTTCCCGCCGGCAAGGGCTAACCCGTCAGTTCTATGCCCGCAGCTTCGATGGCCAGCAGATGCGCGGCGTCATTGTCCTCGATTTTTCCAACGAGGCTCTCAGCCAAATTCTCCTGGCGCAACGGGGGCGCTGGGATCCCCAGGAGAACCTCTGGGTGTTTGAAGAGGGCACCACCTACCTCGTTTCGCCCGACGGCACCTACAGCAACATCGCCACCTTTGCTCGGCAGGAGCTGCGTCTGTCGCGGGCGCCGCTGGATTTGGCCCAGGAGGTTCGCAGCCCCGAGGAGATGAACATTCAAGAGCTGCGCCGCTACATTGAGGTCATCGCCAGCTCAGGGGATCTGCAGCGGGTACGCCGCCTCCAGGTCAACCTCAGCCAAAAGTACGCCATTCCCTTTGCCTGTCTGGCCTTCACCTTGATCGGGGCGCCTCTGGGCCTGCGCCCCCAGCGCACCAGTTCTTCTCTGGGCCTGGGCCTCAGCGTGCTGATTATCTTTGCCTACTACGTGCTGCTGTTTGTCAGCCAGGCGCTGGGGCAGATCGGGACGCTGGGGCCGGAGGTGGCAGCTTGGTTGCCCAACTTCATCTGCTCCGCAGTGGGACTGGGACTGCTTTACCGAGCCAATCGCTAGGCTAGCTAGCGCAGCGGGATGAACTCGGTGCGGCCAATAATTTGTTGGCCTTGGTCGGAGAGGGCGTAGTTGATGAAGTCAGCCACCACGGGGCTGGTTTTTGGCGGCACCACCAAAAATACGTTGCGGGCCAAAGGATAGCGGCCACTTTGAATGGCCTCGCGAGTGGGCATTTGGCCATCAATGGGCACCATCCTCACCGTTTGCTGGTTCTGCACCTGATCCACAGTGCTGTAGGTGATGCCGTCTTCTCCCAAAGCCCGCAGAAGGGGAGTGGTGACATCTTCAGTGGCGGTGGTGAAGTAGGGCGGGTTGTCGGGGGCAAAGGGCAGCCCCAGTAACACCAGCTCTTGGAAGACAGTGTAGGTGCCGCTCTGGGGGGCGCGGTTGAGAACGCGAATTGGGCGATCCGGGCCGCCCACCTGACTCCAGTTGGTGATCCGACCCTGGAAGATATCGGCCAATTGCTGCAGCGTCAGGCCGCCTTTGTAGGGGTTGTTCACCCCCACCGCCACCGCCAGGGCATCTTTGGCCACCGGGATCGCCTGCAAACCGGCCTGCACTTCGCTGGCATTGAGGGGGCGGGAGCTGGCGGCCATCTGGATGCGGCCTTCCATGAGGGCCTTGAGGCCGGCATTGGAGCCGTTGGGTTTGCCATCCGGGATCCCGTAGGTGAGGGGAATGCCGGGGTTGCGCTGGCTGTAGCCTGACTTCAAGGCCAAGACAAGGCGAACCATGGTGACGCTGCCATCCATCTGCAGCACCGCCGGGTTGGGCAGGGAAGTGTCCAGCTTAACCGGGCCGGCAGGCAGATTGGGGGCTTGCGCCTGGGGAAGGTTGGGTGCCGTCGG
>NZ_JANSIY010000003.1:44194-59782 GCF_047462295.1 Synechococcus sp. H60.3
ACAGAAGGCACGTTCCCTCGATTCAGGAAAGAGTCAAATAGGCCGGAGCGATAGGCATACCAGCCGCCTCCCCCCAGTATCGCCAGCAAAAGAATGTAAACAATCGGAGGCGGGCCAGAGCTTTGTGCGGTCATGGGATCCCCCCAGAGAAATTCGCAGTCCGGACATTATGAGACCTTCCCCTTCCGTTGTATCAATTGCCTGGGGAGATTGGGTAAGCGTCAGGTTAAGGGGCATCCCGTCCCACCTCGCGCAGCTCGATCACATCCGCGCGGGGATCCGCCTGCACGACTTCCAGTTCAATCCAAGCCGCCAGAGGAACCTGGCGTTCTAGGCGCACCGGCACCCGAAAGGCAATCTCCTCCAGCAGAGCCATGACGAGGTTTTCCTGCTCCCGCAGATAGCCCAAGACCAAGGCCCGCCAAATCTGCCCCGGCCGCTGGCGCAGGTACTCGATGCTCCAGTAGCGCTTGGATTTGCGCTCCACTTGAACCGCTTCTGCCGTGCCTGGCTCGATGGCCAGCAACAACTGCTGCACCTCGGCTTCGGTCAAGGGCAAGGGATCCCCCCGCAAAAAGGCCTTGATCTGGTAGTGGGCCACCAGATCCAGGTAGCGGCGAATGGGGGAAGTTACCTGACAGTAGGCATCGAGACCCAACCCCGTATGTCGCCCCGGTTGGGTGGCCACCTCTGCCCGCGATAGACAGCGCATGATGGCAAAGGATCTCACCGGCCCCTGGGGATACAGATCCAAAACCTCCGGCGGGGGGAGCTCAGGGGCCGGCTGCAGGCGATAGGGCACCGGGATCCTGTTTTGGCAAGCAAAGCGAGCAGCCACCTCACCGGCCAGCACCATCATCTCCGCCACCATCTGCCGCGCCGGCGTATCCTCAATAACACGCAGGTGGGGGATCTCGTCCATGACCTTGATATCTTGCTCCGGCAGGCCGATCTGGATGGCCCCTTGAGCCAGGCGCCAGGCGTAGCGCCAGCGAGCGGCCCGGGCAATGGCCGTCAGTTGTGCCTCTGCCCCCAACTCCAGCATCTCGTCGGCATCGTCATAGGTGAGGCGGTAGTTGACCTGGATTTGGCTAAGGCAGATCTCGTAGTCCCGCACGGCACCGTCGCATCCCAGCCGGATGCCGAAGCTGAGGGCAGGCCGCACCTCCCCCTGCACCAAGCTCATCAGGCCGGTGGACAGCTCCGGTGGAAACATCGGGATCACCCGCTCGGGCAGATAGACGCTGGTGCCCCGCCGGCGGGCCTCCAGATCCAAAGGATCCCCCCACTGTACCCAGCAACTGGGATCGGCAATGTGGATCCAGAGCTTGATCTCCTCCTCTGACCAAAACTCGACGCTGAGGGCATCGTCGATATCGCGGGTGCTGGCGTCGTCAATGGTGTAGGTGTGGAGATGGGTGAGATCCCGCCGCAGGTGGGGATCCAGGAAGGGAGGAGGGCCGCCCAGCAAAGTTTGGGTGTAGCGCTCCACCTCCTTGGGAAACTGGGTGGGGATCCCGGTGAGGCGCAGAGCCAGGTTCTCGTGGCGGCTCCACAGGCCCAGGGCTACCAGGGCGTCAAAGGCTCCTTGGGGAGTGTCGGGAAATCCCATCAGTTGCAGCAGTTGCGAGGCCCGCTCCCGATCCGAGGGGGTAAGGTTGTGGGAGAGATCCTCGTGGCTGCGAATGCTGGCCGCCGCTCCCTGCAAAGCTAGGCGCTCCAGCAGCTCCAGACGAGCTCGCTCCGCTGGGGTCCAAGTGTACTTTTGCCCAGGCTGGGCCACCGCTGCCCTTAGGCGGGCCTCAAACTCGGCCTGTTCCTGCTGCCGCTGCTGGGTGACGGCAATTTGATGGCGGATTTCCTTCACCTGCGCCGGGGTACGCGGCTCGTAGCCTTCCCCCTTTGCCTTAAAGTAGATGAAATCCTCACTCAAAAGGCGGTAAGCAGCATAAGTAGAGACCGGGGAATCGTCGGAAAACAACAACTGGGCCATCTCCGACAGGCTCAGGGGCCGGCGCTCCTCCTGAACCAATTCCCAGGCCAAAGCCAAACTTTCGGGATCCAACTTCGCCTGCACCGCCTGCCAAAAGCCCGGGATATCCGCCACCGTAAAGCTGGAATTGCCGTTCAAGGCAAAGGTAATTTGGCGAGGGTGAACGCTGTGCACCTGCCCCGACGCTACGCCCAGCAGTAGGTTCTTTTTGCCCTCGGTGCCCTGAACTACGGCCAACACACGGTCGTTATTGTGGCGAAACTCCACCAGTGTGCCCTTTTCCACCCTTTCTCCCCATGTCGGCTGTTGTTGAAGTGCAGGCTTTCCTCCATTTTCCACCAGCTCTGCCCGCCTGCCCACGCGGAAACCCCGGCCAGAAGACATGCAGACACGAGAACTGGCAATCTTTGCAGATAAATACCTAAGGAGAATATGGGTATACGGTACTATGTGTACATAAGACACCTACGGGATACAGGCCTTCCGGTAGAGTATGGTTACGTATTCCACACCGCGCTTCCAAGGGAGGGGCAAGTTCTGACAAGTTTCTAGGATCAAGTTACCAACTGGGATCCCTAAATTGCGTAGAGATACTGTTGCCAGCATTTCTCAAGCATGCAGTTTCCACTTCCATATGGTATTCTGGGCTCTGAGGGTAGGATACAGTTACCCCAGGCTGCTACTTAGTTAAGCTAGGGGTGTGCCATAAGAGGGCACCCATTGTAGTTTCTTTTCCCTAGACAAAGTTAGGGAAGGAGAGCTGTGCTTTTCCCCTCTTCTAGCGCTCAAAAGGTCAGCCGTGGACAACCCAAAGCGACTGTTGCTTGTCGATGACGATCCCAACCTGATCCTGCTGGTAAAGGACTACCTGGAGTTTCGCGGTTACGAGGTGGTGGCGGCGAGCAACGGTCAAGAAGGGTTAGAGGCGATGCGCCATTTCACTCCGGATTTGATCATCTGCGATGTGATGATGCCGGAGATGGATGGCTACACGTTTGTCCAGACCATTCGCTCCAACAGCGCGACGGACTGGATCCCGGTGATTTTTTTGTCGGCGCGCGGGCAAACAGCCGATCGGGTGCGCGGGCTCAACACGGGGGCAGATGTTTACCTGGTCAAGCCCTTTGAAGCGGAAGAGCTGGTGGCCCAGGTGGAGTCGGTTCTCAAGCACACGGAGCGCCTGTTGCAAATGCGAAGTGTCGGCATTCAGCCGGTCATCAAGCTGGATCGGGAAATTGAGCTGACCCCCACGGAAACCAAGGTGCTCCAGCATGTGGCTAGAGGGATGTCCAACCGCGAGATTGCCGAGGTGATGGGGGTGAGCCAGCGCACCGTCGAAAGCCATGTCAGCAACATGCTGGCCAAAACTGGCTTGCACAACCGCACCGAGCTGGCCCGCTGGGCCATTGAAAGTGGTTTGGGCAGGGGCTGAGGGGCCGCCGAGAGAACTTCTGCTGTCCAGTGGGGTGGGCAAGCTGTGGGCCTCACTGGGCGGCGGTGAAGGTGGCCAGTAGGAGGGGGGATCCCTCAACTTTTCTGCCCTTGTCTGTCGTTTTGGCAGCAAACTGAAGAAAGTGAGGTAACCGGTCAGGGTGCCTCTGTCCACTACGGTCTAGAACCCATGGGATCCCGTTCCCCGCGTCCGGCCCGACCCATCCGCTCCGGCCACTATCCGGCCAAAGAGCTGTGCAGCCAGTGCGGCCTCTGCGATACCCGCTATGTCGCCTACGTCAAAGAAGCCTGTGCCTTCTTAAACCAGCAGTTTACCCGCTTGGAAGAGCAAACCCACGGGCAATCCCGAGAGTCGCTGCGCTCCGAGTCGGCTGCCGTCAACGACAGCGACTACTTCGGCGTCTACGAGGCAATGTACACGGCCCGCAGGCGGGATCCGATCCCGGGTGCCCAGTGGACGGGCATCGTCAGCAGCATCGGCATGAAGGCCCTCAGCAGCGGCCTAGTAGAAGGGGTGGTGTGCGTGCAGGCGGATCCCCAGGACCGCTTTCAGCCACGGCCTGTCTTGGCGCGTACCCCGGAGGCGGTCTTGGCGGCGCGGGTTAACAAGCCAACGCTATCGCCCAATCTCTCCGTGCTGGAGCAGGTGGAGCAAAGTGGTCTCAAGCGCCTCTTGGTTATCGGGGTGGGCTGTCAGATCCAGGCTTTGCGGGCGGTGGAGAAAAAGTTGGGCCTAGAGAGGCTTTACGTGCTGGGCACGCCCTGTGTGGACAATGTCAGCCGCGCCGGCCTGCAGAAGTTTTTGGAAACCACCAGCCGCTCCCCGCAAACGGTGGTGCACTACGAGTTCATGCAGGACTTCCACATCCACTTCAAACACGAAGACGGCTCGGTGGAAAAGGTGCCTTTTTTTGGCCTCAAGACCAAAGAACTCAAGGACGTGTTTGCCCCCTCTTGCCTTACCTGTTTCGACTACGTCAACGGCCTGGCAGATCTGGTGGTGGGCTACATGGGATCCCCCTTTGGCTGGCAGTGGCTGCTGGTGCGCAACTGGCGCGGGCGGGAGCTCTTGGATCTGGTTTGGGAAGAGCTGGAAACCCAACCGGTGATCTCGCAGGGATCCCGGCGGGCAGCAGTGCAGCAGGGGATCCAAGCCTACGAGCAAGCTCTGAGCTTGCCCATGTGGCTGGCTCGGATCCTGGGGGCAGCAATCCAGCGCTTTGGGCCCCGTGGCCTGGAATATGCCCGCTTTTCCATTGATTCCCACTTTGTCCGCAACTATCTCTACCTGCGCCGCCACTACCCCCATAAGCTGGAGCAGCATGTCCCTCCCTTTGCCCGGCGCATTGTAGAGCAGTACCAACTCCCCTCTCCCTAGCTGGAGGTGAGGTAGCGGATCCCGGCTTCCGCCCAGCGGTCGATGGCCTGGCCCAAGCGCTGGCAATCGGCAATCAGGCTAATTCGCACATAGCCTTCCCCCCCTTCCCCAAAGGCGCTGCCAGGGGTTACGACCACGCCCGTAGATTCCAGCACCCGCAGGGCAAACTCCGTCGATCCCTCGGGAGTGCCGTCGGCAGCGCGGGGGGTCGGGATCCAGAGGTACATTGTTGCCCGCGGCGGCTCAATCTGCCAGCCCAGCTCCGCCAGGCGGCTAATGAGATAGTCGCGCCGGCGGCGGTAGCGCTCCTGCACCTGCTGTAGGTAGCTCTCTGGCAGGGCCAAAGCCGTCTCGGCCGCCTTCTGCAGTGCGCCAAAAATGCCGTAGTCGAGGTTGGTTTTCAGGGTGCGCAGGCTCTGGATGATCTGGCGGTTGCCCACCACAAAGCCCACCCGCCAGCCAGCCATGTTGTAGGTTTTGGAGAGGGTGTGGAACTCCACGGCCAAGTCCTTGGCGCCGGGGATCTGCAGCAGGCTGGTGGGCCGATAGCCGTCAAAGGCCAGCTCCGCGTAGCACAGGTCGTGCACCAGAATCAGCTCATAGCGGTGGGCAAAGGCCACCACTTCTTCAAAAAAAGAGCGGGGCGCCACCGCCGCCGTTGGGTTGTTGGGGTAGTTGAAGTAGAGCACCCGCGCCTGCTTGGCCACCTCCGGCGGGATCTCCTGCAGGTCAATGAGCCACCCCTTCTCGGGGCGCAGCAGCAGCGGGTAGATCTGCCCGCCGGCAATCATGGGCCCGCGAAAATGGGCCGGGTAGGCGGGGCTGGGCACCAGCACCAGATCCCCCGGATCCACATAGGCCAAGGCCAGGTGGGTCAGGCCCTCTTTGGATCCCAAAAGAGGCAGCACCTCCCCATTGGGATCCAGCTCCACTCCATAGCGGCGCCAGTACCACTCAGCAATTGCCTGGCGGAAGCTGGCCGTGCCCTCGAAGGGTGGGTAGCCGTGGTGGACGGGATCGGCAATGGCCGCCTGGGCCGCCTCCACCACCGGCTGGGGGGTGGGCCCATCGGGGTTGCCCATGCCCAGATCGATCAAATCCAACCCCTGCTGGCGGGCGCGGGCCTTCAGCTCATCCAAGCGGGCGAAGACGTAGGTAGGCAGCTTGTTCAAGCGTTGGGCGGGGACGAGAGCGCGGTTCATACAAATAGAAAGGCAAGCCGACACCTGGCTCACTTGGGGTTAACTGCACAGCTTACCGCCAGACCCGCACCTGAAGCAATGCGAAGCAGGGCCGAGCTTGGGTATCCGGGATCCCAAAAGCTAGGATAGAAATCTAAGTTCGGTTTTGTGGCAAGGCAGAGCAGTGGCTTTACCCCTTGTGGCCGTTGTGGGTCGCCCCAACGTGGGCAAGTCCACCCTCGTCAACCGCCTGGCGGGGGTGCGTTCGGCCATTGTCCACGATGAGCCGGGCATCACGCGGGATCGCCTCTACCAAGAGGTGGAGTGGAACGGGCGCCGCCTGCAGGTGGTGGATACCGGCGGCCTGGTCTTTGGCGACGACAGCGAGTTCTTGCCCCACATCCGCCAGCAGGCCATGGCGGCGATGGCGGAGGCGCACGCTGTGATCTTTGTGGTAGATGGCCGTGAGGGACTGACCCCCGCCGATCGGGAAGTGGCCGATTGGCTGCGCAAACAACCCCTGCCGGTGGTGGTGGCCGTCAACAAGTGTGAGTCGGGGCAACTGGGCCTGGCCCAGGCGGCGGCTTTTTGGGAGTTGGGGCTGGGGGAGCCGATCCCCTGTTCCGCCATCCACGGCAACGGAGTGGCAGAGGTACTGGAGGCGGTACTGCCCCATTTGCCTGAGGTAGACGAAGCTGCAGCAGCAGCGGATCCCATCGCCGTGGCCATTGTCGGCCGGCCCAACGTAGGCAAGTCCAGCCTACTCAACCGCCTGGTGGGATCCCAGCGGGCCATTGTCAGCCCCATTGCCGGCACCACCCGCGATGCCATTGACACTCTGGTGGAGTGGGAGGGGCAGAGCTATCGTCTCATCGACACCGCCGGGATCCGCAGAAAAAGCCGGGTGGAATATGGGGTGGAGTTTTTCAGCATCAACCGTGCCTTCAAAGCCATCCAGCGCTCGGATGTGGTGCTGCTGGTCATTGACGCCCTGGAGGGGGTAACCGAGCAGGATCAGCGGTTAGCTGGCCGCATTGAAGAAGAAGGCCGCGCCTGCATTATCGTCGTCAACAAGTGGGACGCGGTAGAAAACAAAGATACCTACACCATCAACGAGTACACCCGCGAGATCCGTGAGCGGCTTTACTTTATCGACTGGGCACCCCTGTTGTTTGTCAGCGCCCTCACGGGGCAGCGCACCCACAAGATTTTTGCCGAGGTCAACACGGCGGTAGCCGCCCATCGCAAACGCATCCCCACCGCCGTGGTCAACGAGGTGCTCCAGGATGCCCTTGCCTGGCAATCGCCCCCCGCCAACCGCCAAGGCAAGCAGGGCAAAATCTACTACGGCACCCAAGTGGCGGAGCGGCCTCCCACCTTTCTCCTGTTTGTCAACGATCCCGATCTCTTCAAAGAGAACTACCGCCGCTACTTGGAAAAGCACTTCCGGCAAAACCTCGACTTCACAGGCACCCCCATTCGCTTTCGTTGGCGCGGCAAAGCCGAGCGCCTCGTGGGACGGGCAGTGCAAAAATTAGAGGGATCCCTGGCCTCTCGTTAGGCCCTCTGGAGGACGGAGCTCTATTCTGAAAGCCTATGGCTGTGGATCCCAACGTCAAAACCCTGGTGGAGAATCGTCGCGCCCGCTTTGAGTACGAGATCTTGGAGACCTACGAAGCCGGGCTCCAGCTAACCGGCACAGAGGTCAAGTCAATCCGAGCCGGCAAAGCCAATCTCCAAGACGCCTTTGCCCTCTTTCGCGATGGCGAGGCCTGGCTGCACAACCTGCACATCTCCCCCCATGGCACCGCCAGCAAGGTGTTCAACCACGATCCCACCCGCCGCCGCAAGCTGCTATTGCACCGCCGTGAGATCGACCGTCTGCGGGGCTTGGTGGAGCAAAAGGGCCTGACTGTGGTTCCCCTGAGGCTGGTGCTTAACCGCGGCTGGATCAAAGCGCATCTGGGCGTGGCCCGCGGCAAGAAGCTCCACGACAAGCGGCAGGCCATTAAAGAGCGGCAAACCCAGCGAGAGATCCAGCGAGAGCTCAAGGGGCGCTAAGGCCCGCCAAGCTTCCGGCAGCTTCCAATGGGGTGGCCAGCGGGGCAGCCTAGGCGATCCCAAATGCCGCTGGAGCCCTTCGTTGCAGCGATTTCCAGTTTTCCCCTCCCTTGGGCAGAGAGGCTGGGGGTGAGGAATCCTCCGATAGGCTTGGAAGCAAAATCCAACTCGGTCGGCTGCAGGGGGAGGGAAGGAGCCGCCGCCAGCAAGTTCTAGGCACCAGGGAGGGGGAAGAAACGGTCGGTGGTTTTCACCCGCTCACACCAGGCGCGGATGTTGGGGAAGGGTTTGAGGTCGAAGCCGCCCTGCTCCGCCACGTGGGTGTAGGTAAAAAGGGCCAGATCTGCAATCGTGTAGCGGTTGCCCACGAAGAACGCTTTCCCCTGCAAATGGCCCTCCATGATCTCCAAGGCCTCTGTGCCGGATTTGAGGTTCTGGGCAATCAGCTCGGCGTGGGCCTCGGCTTGTCCAGCCCGCACCAGGAAGCGGGTGGTGGCAATGTAGCGGGCAATGCGGGTCTGTTCAAAAAGCAGCCATTTCAAGATCTCGGCTCGTTCCAGCCGCGTTTGGCCGTAGAGGGGGGTGTCTTCTGCTAAGTAAACCAAGATTGCCGCCGACTCGGCCAAGACCGTGCCGTCTTCCAGCTCCAAAGCCGGGATCTGGCCCAGAGGGTTCTTGGCCAGGTACTCGGGGCGGCGATTTTCTCCGACCCTAGAATTGACTTCAACCGTCTCGTAGGGGATCCCCAACTGCCTGAGGAGCAGCTCCACCTTGTAGCAATTGCCGGAGGTGGGGATCCCGTACAGTCGCAGCATGGCCGTTATCCTTCACGTGCAGCGTTGCATCTCCATAATTAGCCGCAATCACCGCTCCGCTCAACCCAAGACCCCTACGTCTCGATGCGGTAGCCGAAGTCGCGCAGCAGGTGCTCGGAGCGCCGCCAGTGGGGCCGCACCTTGACAAACAGCTCCAGGTATACCTTGCCGGCAATCAGCTTTTGAATCTGGAGGCGGGCGGCCTGGCCGATCTGCTTGAGCCTCTCTCCCCCCTTGCCGATGAGGATCCCTTTTTGCGAGTCCCGCTCCACGTAGAGGGTGGCTAGGATACGGGTAACGGTGGGGGTTTCTTCCACCTGGTCGATGGTTACGGCCACCGAGTGGGGCACCTCCTCGCGGGTATGCAGCAGCACCTGTTCGCGGATCAGCTCCGCCATAATGAACCGCTCTGGCTGATCCGTCACCAAGTCCGGCGGGTAGTAGTAGGGGCCGCTAGGCAGCAGGTCAACGGTGGCCTGGATGAGGGGCGCCAAACTGCTGGGATCCAACGCCGACACCCAGACGACAGGGGCGTTGGGCCGCAGGGCTTGGTAGCTCTCCTGGTGAGCCTGGCGCGTGGCCGCCTCTTTGGGCACAAGATCGGCTTTGTTGCAGACAAGGATGCAGGGGGTAGCAGCAGGGATCCGCTCAGCAATAAAGGCGTCGCCGCGACCTGCTGGCACTGAGCCGTCCACCACAAAGAGGACGACATCCACGCTCCCAATGGCAGCCTGGGCGTTGTGTACCAAGATCTCCCCCAGGCGGTGGTGGGGCTTGTGGATGCCAGGGGTATCCACCCAGATGATCTGGGCTTGCGGCAAAGAGAGGATCCCGCGCAGGCGGTTGCGGGTGGTCTGGGCCACGGGGGAGGTGATGGCGATCTTCTGGCCCACCAGAGCGTTCATCAAGGTGGACTTGCCCACATTGGGCCGCCCGATTAGCGCCACAAACCCCGACTTAAACCCCGGCGGCGCCATCGGGATGGCCGACAGCTCCCCGCTTTTGATACCACTGTGCTCCCCCTCTACGCCCGCTTGGGCTGCCTCGGCCTCCAATCCCTGCCGAGAGGGCTCCCGAAGAGGGGGATGGCTGGCACTTTGTTCCTGTTGCTCTCCTCCCATCGTGTCCCTTATCTCTGGTAGCCGGACAAGGACTGCACCTGGCTATTGTCAAAGGCCAGCGAAGCCTCAGGCAACTGCAGGGAGAGGGATCCCAGCTCAGCCAGGGTGGTACCGGGGTAGTAAAAGGCGAGGATTTGCGCCGCGTTAAACCCCTGCCGCGCCAGGGTGTAGGCGCCGTACTGGCTCAGCCCCACCCCGTGACCAAAGCCACCGCCGATAAAGCGGTAGCCTGTCAGCCGCTCGCCCTGTTTCAGGGGTTCCACGCGAAACAGGGTACTGTACAAGCGGGGAAAAGCCAGGCGCACTTGATCCTTGCGCAAAACCATTGAGTAGGACCCTCGGGGCGTCTGCAAGCCCACTTGCAGCGCCTGCACCCGACCACTGACCGAGCGCTCCAGGACGTGCAGCCCCTGGATGGTTGTCCACTCGGGAAGAGGGATCCCGAGGTACTCTTGAGCGGCCCGCAGTTGGGCGTTTAGCTCCTCCAGCGACTGAGAGAACTCCCAGCGGAAGAGGCGCGATACCCCCGCTTCGTTGAAACCTTCCCGTCGGGCCAGAAAGGCTTGCAAGTCGCCCTCCTGCCGCAAATCAAAGAGCTGATCGGGTTGGTGGGCAATGTCAGCGCGAGGGCGCAGGTAGGGGCGCGGCTCCCCGTCCCAAACTTCTTCAAAACCTGCCGAGATGCCGCCGTTGGTGGAAGAATAAACGGCATCCACCAGCTCGCCGTTGTAGGTGAGCACCAGGCCGCTGGTCTGGCGAATCGCCTCATCAGCCCGTGGGTGGGTGCCGCTCAGCCCCTTGTAAACCTGGCAGTGGGTGTTGGCACAGAGCTGGTAATCGTCGATCCGAAAGCGGTGCAGGTTCTTGAGAGCATAGGTGCGCGCCAAGATGGCCTGGGCCGCCATGGCGGCAAAGGGAGCCCCTGGCCCCACCTCATGGGGCACCACCCCCCGCAAATAGGTTTCCAAGGGCACAGCGTTGACCACCGTATAGCTGCCGTAGGCATTGGGCTGAAGGGTAATCGATCCGGCGTAGTAGCGGTCGTTCACCCGCAGATAGCCGGCATCGGAGGTCACCCTCAGGCGAGTGCGATGGTAGCGAAAATGCTCATGCACCCAGCTCAGCTCCGCCCGTTCGCGTCGCTCCTGCACCTCCAGCCGCACCTGGGGGATCTCTTTTGCTTGCGCATATTGTTGAATCTGGATCAATTGTTGGGGAGTGTAGGCGCGGCTGGCCCACACCTGCCATTCCTGGGGCTGGGCGATCTCAGTGCGGATGCCCAGAGATTCCCAAGAGTTGGCACTGGCCTCGGCGCTCTCGAAGCTTTTGTGGCTGCTGAGGATAAGGCGGTACACGGTTTCCGGGCTGGCTAGGGCGCGGTTGACGATTCCAACAGTTACTCGCGGAGTGCGCTGCCTCTGGGTGCTGCCGTCGGCCTGGGCAAATTCCAGCGTCAGCAGCGACCCCCTTGGCGCTGCCAACTCCACTTGATCTTTGTTGGAACGGCCAAAGTGCTGCAGGATGCCCACATGTAAAACTGGGTTTTGCGGGGTAACCACCGTCGCCCAAGTCTCCCCAGGATCCCCTCCGGCAGCATGGAGCGCCAAAGCCGCAAGCAGCGCCCCCAACCCAGAAATGAGCGTACCCGGCAAGGGGAGCCGGCGCTGGGGGAAGGGAGGCTGGTAACTGGGCATAGGCGCTTTATGCTGATCATGCACCCCGTTGATTCTACCCGCATCTCTTTGGCCTACCCTAGTATGGATGCTTTTTTCTCCTATGCCCCTCCTCCTCTGCGCAAGGGATCCGGCTGGCGACTGGGCTGGGATCCGGCGCGCTCCCCGTTTGTGGCCCTGGTGGGGGGAGAAACGTGGGCGCTGGAGCTAACCCTAGAAGAATGGCAAGCGTTTGTGCAGGGGGTGTATCGTCTGCAGCAGGATATGGAAGCTGTCGCCTCCCAATTGATGGCTGAGGAGAGCATTACACTGGAGCAGACCTTTCCTGCCCTCACGTTGATTGCTAGCGGCAGCGCCACCGCTTGGGGCCTCTACCTCCAGTTGCACCAGGGCCGGCGCGGCGAAGGTTTCTGGCCAGCAGAAGTTGTCCCGGAGCTGTGTCTTGCCCTCGAGCAATTCCAGGAGTGCTGACCCGCCGCCGCTTACAGGTTTTGGGGAGGAACCCAAGGGAACTCAGGTCAAACTCCAATCAATTGCTGAAGAAAAGATACTTGATAAACCCTGAGGCCACCCCAACCACTAGGGCCACGATCGCGCCGCGGCTGATGAACTCCTGTTGGTCAAGCCGCTTGCTGTAGCCATCCATTTTGCTGCTTAGCTCCGCGATTTTCACTTCCAGGCTGCTACGGCTGAGATCGATCTTGGCTTCCAGCTCGTTGCGAGTGAGGTCAATCTTGGCTTCCAAATCGGTTTTGACCAGCCGGATCTCGCTTTTGATCTCCGTCACCTGGATTTCCAACTTGCGGTCGATGCCCTCCAGCTTTTTGTCCAAAGCCAGGAAGAGGTCTTTAATTTCTTGATTGGGATCCGACATCCGCAGTTCTGCCCAAGACCGTTGGCTCCTATTGTTGCCCAGGGGATCCCTCCTCAAACCGGCGGCTCAACCGTTGCCACGATGTCGCGGATGACGGCCTCTGCTTCCTGCCGTCGGTTGCTCGTCATGTCCCCAGATCCGGCTAAAGAAATGCGATGCGCCAGCACCGGCACAAACAAAGCTTGCAGATCTTCCGGTAGGCAAAAGCTCCGCCCTCTCACCAACGCCTGCGCCCGTGCAGCCCTTGCCAAAGCCAATGCCCCGCGGGTGGACACGCCAGCCCGCAACAGCTTGGAGGCGCGTGTCGCCTGCACCACCTGCAGCAGATAGTCGGCCAGGGATCCATCCAGGTACACCTGATCCACCGCCGCCTGGATCTCCCGCAGCTCCGCCAGGGAAAGCACCGGCTGGAGAGCCTCCACCGGCTCTGCCTGCTGTCGCTGCAGCAGCAAAGCCCGCTCCACCTCAGGGCTGGGGTAGCCGATGGACAGCCGCACCAAAAACCGATCCAACTGGCTTTCCGGGAGGGGATAGGTGCCGTGATACTCCAAGGGGTTTTGGGTGGCCAACACCATAAAGGGACTGGGCAGCGGGTAGGTGCGGTCATCCAGCGAAACCTGCTTTTCCGCCATTGCCTCTAACAGGGCACTCTGGGTGCGGGGAGAGGTGCGGTTAATCTCGTCGGCCAGGATGACATGGGCAAAAATGGGGCCTGGGCGAAATTCAAACTCCCCTTTCTCTTTGTTGAAGAGGGTGAGGCCAAGAATGTCAGTTGGCAAGAGGTCGCTGGTAAATTGAATTCGCTGAAACTTGGCCCCCAAGCTGCGGGCAATGGCCCGCGCCAACGTGGTTTTGCCCACTCCCGGCACGTCCTCCAGCAAGACATGGCCTTCCGCCACCAGGGCCGTCACCACCGCCTGCACCACCTGTGGCTTGCCTTGAAACACCGACTCGACGTTGGCGATCAGCTTGCCGATCTGCTGCCGCAAAGTTTGCAATCGCTCCGCCGGGATCCGCGCTGAACCGGATAGGGGGCCAACACTTGCCATAAACCACTCCCAAAGGGGCCTATTCCACCATACAGGCCGAACCCACCGCTAACCCAAAGGGGATCTCACAAAACTCCGGCGGGAAACCGGAGTACCATAGACCTGATCCCTGCAGGAAGGATGGGTATTTTGGAACTGTCTTGTAAAAGTGAGTACGCTCTCCTAGCTCTTCTGGAGTTGGCCCAGCACTACCATGATGGCCGGGTATTGCAGATCAAGGAGATCGCAGCCCATCAGTCGATTCCCGACCGCTACCTGGAGCAGTTGCTGGCCACGCTGCGCAGGCAGGGCCTGGTACGCAGCCAGCGGGGTGCCAAAGGGGGTTATTCTCTGGCTCGACCGCCCTGGCAGATCTCCCTGTTGGACATCATTCAGGCCATCGAGGGAGAAGATCTCAGCCGCTCCCGGGACTTGCCCAGCGGCGATCTCTCGCCGGAGCGCCAGGTGCTCTGGCAGGCTTGGCAAGATGCCCAGGCGGCAGCGGTGGGCATTCTCCAAAAAACGACCTTGCAAGACCTCTGCGACCGGCAGGCGCAACAGCAACAGGCCAGGTTGATGTATTACATCTAGGTAAAGCTGCCGGTGTCGATGCCCTGGGCTTGGCCTCCTCTCAAGAGCGTGAGCACCTCTTCCCGCTGAGGCGGACGAGAGGGGCTGGGATCCCTGGCAGGTTTTGGGTTATCCTGAAACCCATTGCCTCTCGAATGGCTTCCTTTCCATGACCTTTCGTTTCCCTCGCTCTCAGGCTGCCGATACGTTTTCTTCGGAAGATTTTGCCAAGGCTCTGGAGGCGCAAAGCCTTGACTTTCAACCGGGACAGGTGGTGCGAGGTCGCATCTTCCAGCACCAGAACGATGGGGCCTTGGTAGATATCGGCGGCAAGTCGCCGGCCTTTTTGCCCCTGAAGGAAGCCGGGATCCGCCCAGGAGAGGATTTGAGCGGGCTTTTTCCCCTCAAAAGCGAAGCCGATTTTCTCATCTTGCGAGAGGACTCGGAAGGGCAAATCGTGCTCTCGGCGCGGCGGCTGCGGCTGAAGCGACTTTGGGAGGAGCTGGCCGAAAAACAGGCCAATGGCCAGACAGTAACTGCCCCGGTGATCGGCACCAACAAGGGTGGGGTGCTGGTGGATGTGCAGGGGCTGCGGGGCTTTATTCCTCGCTCGCATCTCAACCAACGGGAAGATCTAGAAGAGCTGGTGGGCCAATCGCTGACCGCCAGTTTGCTGGAAGTCAACCCTGCTGCCAACAAGCTGGTGCTCTCCCAGCGAGTAGCGCGACAGGCTGAGAGCCTGGGAATCTACACCACCGGCCAGGTGGTGCGGGGCAAGGTCAGCGCCCTCAAGCCCTTTGGCGTTTTCGTGGAGCTGGAGGAGGGGGGCAGCGGGCTGTTGCACATCAAGCAGGTCAGCCAAAGCTTTGTTGCCTCCTTATCCGACTTGTTCCGGCCTGGTCAGCCGCTCAAGGCCGTGGTCATCGATGTGGATGAGGCCAAAGGGCGGATAGCGCTCTCTCTGCGGGTGTTGGAAAAATACCCCGGCGAGGTGTTAGAGCAACTGCCTCTCATTACCGAGGAAGCCGAAGAGCGGGCCAGCAAACTGAAGGGAAGAATCACGTCCGAGGGCAAGGTCATATGAACTACCCCACCGCGTAGGCGGGTGGGGTTTCCTCACCCGCTTGACAGCAGAGCTTTTGTCTCTTCTTCTGCCCCAGTTGCTTCATCGTTCGCGGCAGCGGGACGGAGTCCATCCCGTGTACCGGGTCTCTGTTCGCGAAGCGTGGCGTTAGCCACAGTAGAGCTGAAGCATCCAAGACTCACGAGGCGGGTTCCCAGCCCCGGTTGCTGTTCGCGGCAGCGGGACGGAGTCCAATTAGTAGCAACGTTGTAGAAAACCATCACCGTTCCCCTGTCCCGCGGTATCGCAAACCCACAGGCAGAACAGACATGGTAACGGTTACTTAGCTCTGCCCACTCCTTGTGAACAGCACCGCACT
>NZ_JANSIY010000004.1:0-52622 GCF_047462295.1 Synechococcus sp. H60.3
ACGGTGATGGTTTTCTACAACGTTGCTACTAATCAGCAACCGGGGCTGGGAACCCGCCTCGTGAGTCTTGGATGCTTCAGCTCTACTTCACAGACCCGGTACACGGGATCCATGAAGCAACTGGGGCAGAGGAAGAGACAAAAATCTCGCCGTAAAGCGGATGGGGAAACCCCACCCGCCTGCGCGGTGGGGTAGTTCATAGTGCCCTTTAGGCAACCGAGGTTAGCGGGTGGAGCTGGGAGCTCTTAACCTCTTCAGAGCTGAAAGGGGGAACCCCTGCTCCCGACTGATCTGCTTTGAAGAGCGGGGAATTGCAGTAATGAATTTGCACACGAGTAGGCCGGCCCAAGCCCAAAGCGGATCCCAGGCAGCGCGCTAAAACCTGCACTTTGAACTCCAGTTCGCCAATAGTGTCCATATACTTGCGGCCCTCCCTCCAACCCCATCTCTAAGCCCAGCTTAGGAGAAGATTGACGAGAGTTCTTCAGTGGGAATACAGAATTTGCCAAGCTAGATCATGCAAAGCTGGCACTCTTTTTAGAGAGAAAAAAGCTGAAACTTGGCCAGGCTTTCTCCGGAAGATCCCGGACAAAGGGCCGGAAGCTACCCGTTGATTAACGCAAGTAAAAATAACGCCTAGAGAAACTACGGAAAAAAAGCTGGAGACCAAGCTGAGGCGACGTGGGGAGTATGCCCGTCTACCTTTACTGGGGAGATGATAGCTATCGCCTCCTGCAGGCGGTGCAAGAGCTGCGCGATCAGGTGCTGGATCCCGCGTGGGCTGCCTTTAACTACGATCGCCTGCCACCGGAGTCCACCCTGGCCGGACTGAACCTGGCCATGACGCCGCCTCTGGGATCCAACGCCCGCCTGGTTTGGCTGGAGGAGACAACGCTCACCCAGCAGTGTTCCGAAGAGTTGGTAAGAGAACTGGAGCGAACGTTAGCTTCTTTGCCCCCCACAACCCATCTGGTCTTGACCACCAGCAGCAAGCCGGATGGACGTCTCAAATCCACCAAACTCCTCAAGCAAGGGGCCATTGTCCGCGAGTTTTCCCAACTGCCCCCCTGGGACGAAGAGGGCATTCTTAAGCAGGTACACCGCGAGGCCCGACAGCGGGCTCTCAAGCTCAGCCCAGAGGCAGCCCAGAAGTTGGCTGAGGCGGTGGGCAACGATTCCCGCCGTTTGGCCATGGAACTGGAAAAGCTGGCCCTGTTTACGGCAGGCCAGCGGGATCCCATCTCCCCTGAGCAAATCGAGGCTCTGGTTCCTGCCAGCGCCTACAACAGCTTTCAACTGGCCGCCTCCCTGCGCCAGGGCAACTTGGATCGATCCCTGCAGATCCTGAACCATCTGCTGGATCACAACGAGCCGCCCCTTAAGATCCTGGCAGTGTTGGTGGGCCAATTCCGCACCTGGCTGTGGGTAAAGCTACTGCTGGAAGAGGGAGAACGGGATCCCAAGGTCATTGCCCAAAAAGCAGAGATTGCCAACCCCAACCGGGTTTACTTCTTACAAAAAGAGGTGGGATCCCTAAAAAGCTCAGCACTGCTGAAGGTGATGCAGCAACTTCTACAACTGGAATATCAGCTCAAGCAAGGTCAGCCGGAGCGAGAAGTGTTTCCAGAGGCTCTGATCCAGACCGTGGCCATTCTCCAACAGTCCTGAGCCTTTCTGTCCTTGTTACTCCGCCCAGAGCCCATTTAACGGACAGCGTGCTCGAGCGGGATCTCCTTCAGTCTTGGGGAGGGGGATCCCTCTTCGCGACTCAGAGCAAGTAGAGCAGGATAAACAACACAATCCAAACCCCATCCACAAAGTGCCAGTAGATCTCGGCAGCCTCGACGCCAAAATGACGTTGGGCGCTGTAGTGGCCTGGCTTCAGGGATCGCCAGAGCACCGCCAAAATAAACAGCAACCCCGCCGCCACGTGCAGCCCGTGGAACCCCGTCAAGACATAGAAGGCACTGGCAAACAAGTTGGTGGTGAGGCCAAACTCCAGGTGGCTGTACTCGTAGAGCTGCCCGGCCAGGAAGATGGCCCCCAGCAGGGCAGTGAGGGCAAACCACAGCCGCAATCCCTTGACATTATTGGCCTGGATGGCAGGCTTGGCCTGGTGGATAACCAAACTGCTGGAGAGGAGGATTGCCGTGTTGATCCCAGGCAAGAGCAGTTCCCGCTCCGGCGTCCCTTCCGGCGGCCAGACCGGGGCCGTGAGGCTGTAGGCCAAATAGGCCATGAACAGGCCCAAGAATAGACAGCCTTCCGCTACCAGGAACATCAGCAGACCAAAAACGCGATGATCTGGGTGCTCGGCATGAGCGGCATGGGCCTGAGTGTGGCCGACCATTAAGGCATCAGAAGCGAGGGATCCTTGCATAGGTCTATGGCTCGAATTGCAAGACTTCTTGAGGTTGAGGACAAGACCGACATGGCTGGGGAGCAGAGGATGGATACCCAGCGGGCAAGTCCCCTGCTAAGAAGAAGTAGGCTCCGCCTCAGCCAGCGCCAGCTCCCGCAAGCTCTGCAACTGGGCGGCCAAGTAATCCAAAGTCTCCTTGCTGTGCAGGCCGTAGTCGTAGGGGCCAGTTAGCAGGATGGGATCCCCGTAGAAGTTGTGGGCAGGCGGTGGGGAAGAAGTTGTCCACTCCAGAGTTAGAGCCTGCCAGGGGTTGTCTCCGGCCTTGGGCCCAGCTACCCAAGAGTAGATGGCGTTCACCAAGAAGGGCAGCGTGGAAATGGCCAGAATGAAGGCACCCACCGAGCTAATCCAGTTGAGGTCAGCAAATTGCGGGTCGTACTGAGCCACGCGGCGGGGCATGCCCATTAGACCCAGCTTGTGCATCGGCAAAAAGCACATGTTGAAGCCGACAAAGGTTAGCGCAAAATGCACCCGCCCCCAGAACTCGTTCAGCAGCCGGCCGGTCATCTTGGGGAACCAGTGGTAGAGGCCGGCATAGATGCCGAACACGCTGCCGCCAAACAACACGTAGTGCAGGTGGGCCACCACAAAGTAGGTGTCGTGGACGTGGATATCCAACGGCACCGAAGCAAGGATGATCCCGCTCAAGCCGCCGATGACAAACATGGAGATAAAGCCCATGGCAAACAACATGGCCGTCCGGTAGTGGATCTTGCCGCCCCAGAGAGTGGCCAGCCAGCTAAACACCTTGATTCCCGTGGGAACGGCAATGGCCATGGTGGCGATCATGAAGAACACCCGCATCCAGTCGGGGGTACCGCTGGTAAACATGTGGTGAACCCAGACAATCAAGCCCAAAAAGCAGATGGCCAAGCTGGAGTAGGCAATGGCTTTGTAGGCAAAGATGGGCTTGCGGGCATGCACCGGCAAGATCTCCGAGATCATGCCGAACACCGGCAGAACCATGATGTACACCGCCGGGTGGGAGTAAAACCAGAACATGTGCTGGTACACCACCGGATCCCCGCCGCCGCTGGGGTTGAAGAAGGCCGTGCCCGCCAACAGGTCAAAGCTAAGCAGGATCAGCGCCCCAGCCAGAACCGGCGTTGCAATGAGGGTAATGATGGAAGCAGCCAGCATCGCCCAGCAAAACAGAGGCATATCCTCCATCTTCATGCCGGGCATGCGCATCTTGAGGATGGTGGTAATAAAGTTCACGGCCCCCAGAATGGAAGAGGTTCCGCCTAACAAAATGCTCAGGATCCAGAGTTCTTCTCCCACTTTGCCACTGATGAGGCTCAGCGGCGGATACGAGGTCCAACCCGCTGCCGGGGCCTCGAGGAAGAGGCTAGCCAGCAGCAAAAGGCCGCTGGGTGGAATTAGCCAAAAGGCGACGGCGTTTAGCCTGGGAAAAGCCATGTCCCGCGCCCCAATCATCAGCGGCACCAGGTAGTTGCCAAAGCCCCCCATCAAAGCCGGCACAATCCACAAAAAGATCATGATTGTGGCGTGGAGGGTAAAGGCACCGTTGTAGCGCTCAAAGCCGAGAAAGTCGGCTTCGGGGGTGGCCAGCTCGGCCCGCACGGCTGTAGCCAGCGCTCCCCCCACCAAGTAGAAGGAAAAGGTGGTCACCAAATACTGGATCCCGATCACCTTGTGGTCGGTGGAGAAGGTAAAAAAGCGCCACCAGGGCTCGGCGGCAGGCTCCAGGCTGGCTTTGGGGGCAGCGGCAAAGGTGGGATTGTCCTGTAGCTGGGTCATGGCAAAAGGCTCCTCCTGGCGTCACCAGAACGTCCGTCAAGGGGAAAGGGATCTCTCTAGCCCGCTGAGGGAAGGGATCCCGTTCGCGTCAGCGGGACGGAGTCCTTGGGCAGTTTGAGAGAGGTTAGATCAGCAGGCGAGAGGCCCAAACGCTGCTGGTGAACTTGGACAAAGGCAGATTCCGAGGGAGAGGGGTGAAGGTCTCCCGCCCAGGCCAGCGCGTTGTTCTCGCCACGAGCAGCCACCAGTTGCTCCTGCTGCCAGCGCTCGAACTCTTCCGGCGTCTCCACTACCAGTTGTGCCACCATCACTCCATGGTAAGGGCCACATAGCTCGGCACAGATGATGGGATAGGTTCCTAGCTGCGTGGGCACAAACTCTAGGTGAGTCTCTCGGCCTGGGATGAGATCTTGCTTTAGGCGAAATTGCGGCACCCAGAAAGCGTGGTTGACATCCATAGCCGTCATGTTCAAGCGCACCCGCTTGTTAAGAGGCAGGTGCAGCTCGCCGGCCACCAAACCCGATTCCGGATAGGTGAACATCCAGGCATATTGCATGCCCTGAACTTGGACAACCAGATCTGGCTGACCCCTCTCCTTTCCCGGCAGAACCGCGGGAGTGTAGGCGTAGCCCGGATCCCCTGCTTCCGTATCCTGGGAAGACCCCATCGCCATGGCCGCATGGACGTGGCCGCCAACATCGGCACCCCCATACACCGCCTGATAGACATCGAGACTGGCCAGGCCCAACCAGAGGATGATCACCGCCGGCACCGCCGTCCAGACGATCTCCAGCAGCACGTTGCCGTGGTTGGGATCCCCGTCTCCTCGATCGCCTCGCCGCTTGCGGTAGCGAAAGGCACAGTAGAGAAGCACTCCCTCCACCACCAAAAAAATCCCAGTGGCGAGGGTGATTGTGCTGTTGAAGAGGCTATCGAACAAGGGAGCTGAGTTGGCAGCCGCTTCCGGAAGCAGATGGTGGTTCTGGCCATACCAGAGACTGGCCAGGGTCAACAGCACCCCGATCCCCACCAAAAAGATATTCTTGAGCGCGCTCACAGCTGCTTTTCCCCGCTGCTACCACCACGACGTGCCTGCCCTAGCAGATTCTGTGAACAGAACCAGAGCAGGCTTAGACTCATCTCCATTCAAGTCCCAGGAGCCGGCGAGAATTGGCCATCTTAGGGATCTCTTCGGGATCTTCAGCCGGAGCGTTGGCACCGTCTACTGAGGAAGGGCAGCTTGGCCCAAAGAAATCCTTAAGAACCTTCGCCCGTTGCAAAGCTGCATTTAGGATTTGTTGCAAGAGAGTCTCCCCTCTGCCTCTAGAGAAGCACCACCCAGGATAGGAAGGGGTTAGAGGGATCAAATGATTAACCGTTGCTTCCGCGCATTTTTGAGTGCCGATTGTGGACTGCTCTCCGTAGATTTCGATTCTTCAAACTGCAATGGACTCCTCAATTTCTCCCTCTCACGTCCCCTCTTCGGCTTCGGATCCCGTTCCGCCTGGGGAGCTTTCCCTGCACATGGGGCGAGCCCTGCTGGGCCTAGCGGCGGCTACTTGGCTGTTGATGGGGCTAGGCAGTGCCACTCGAGTCATGAATGCTGGACTTGCCTGTCCCGACTGGCCCCTCTGCTATGGAGAGCTGGTGCCGACGCAGCAGATGAACCTGCAGGTGTTTCTAGAGTGGTTTCACCGCCTGGTGGCTGCCGGGGTGGGCTTGGCCACCCTGGTGCTAACGGGGTTTGCCTGGCGGAAGCGGCAGGCTTTGCCCGCTTGGCTGCCCTGGGGTCTGAGCTGGGCTTTTGTCTTGGTCGTGGCCCAAGGGATCCTGGGCGGGCTGACGGTAACGGAGTTGTTGCGCTTTGACATTGTGACGGCCCACCTGGGCACAGGCCTGCTGTTTTTTGCCACGCTACTCAGCTTGGGATTGCTGGCCCTGCCAAGCGTCGCTCCCTCTGAGGCGGGGAGAGCTTCTGTTGGCTACTTGCCCTGGCTCGGCTGGGGGGCAGTGCTTCTGGTGTACGTCCAGAGCTTGCTTGGGGCTTTGGTGGCTTCCCAGTGGGCGTTACACCAGTGCTTTGCTTCTGGTGAACGGTGCGGAGTGATGAACAGTCACTTGCTAGGGGTGGCTCCGGCCACGCTGGCAGTGTTGCTGGTGGCGGTGGCTACGAGTTGGCGGCGGCAGCAGATCCCAAGGATTCTCAAGCGGCTGGGCCATGGATCCGTAGTCCTTTTGCTGGCGCAAGTGGGGGTTGGCATTCTCACCTATCGCTACCGGCTGCAGGTGGAGCCCTTGACGGTAGCCCACCAGATGATTGGGGCAGCTTTGCTGGCGTGCTTGCTGGGCTTTACGGTGCTGGCCTGGCGGATGAGCAACAGCCTTGGGGGAAGGAACCTTCGGGGGGTAGCCGCGGCCGCAGAAATGAACGGCGAGTAGTTTCATGGCAGATATCCTTCCAACCTACTGTCCAGATCCTTGTCAGAACACGGTGACAGGAATCCCTTTTGGCCATCGCCAAAGTCTGGCGCAGGTTTTGCGCAGCTATAGCCAGTTGGTGAAGCCGAAGATCATCGCCCTCTTGCTGATGACCACGGCTGGAGCGATGTGGATGGCGGGCAATACGGATCCCTTCAAGTTTGGTGTCACTCTCTTGGGGGGAGGGATGGCGGCGGCCGCAGCCAATGTCATCAACATGGTGTACGACGCCGATATTGATCGGATGATGGAGCGAACCCGCCACCGTCCTCTGCCTTCCGGTCGCATTCAGGCCCGACATGCCCTGATGTTTGCCGGGATCCTAGCTGTGATGTCCTTTGGCCTACTGGCCTGTTTTACCAATTGGCTGGCTGCCGGCTTAGCCATGGCAGGGATCCTGGTGTATGTAGGGGTCTATACCCACTGGCTGAAGCGTTCCAGCCCCCAGAACATTGTTATCGGCGGAGCAGCAGGGGCAATCCCACCTTTGGTGGGCTGGGCAGCAGCTACCGGTGAGCTGAGCTGGGCTGCTTGGGTGATGTTTGCCGTTATCTTTCTGTGGACCCCGCCCCACTTCTGGGCCTTGGCGATTTTAAAGCAAGAGGACTATGCCCACGCCGGGGTGCCGATGTTGCCAGTGGTGGCAGGAGAAAGGCCGACTGCTGCCCAGATTCTCCTCTACGCCCTGCTAATGGTGCCAGTCAGTCTACTGCTGGTTTACCCTCTGCACGTGCTGGGATCCTTTTACTTGAGTGTGGCGGCGTTGCTGGGATCCCTTCTCATTTGGAAGGCGGTGCAGTTGCTCCAGGAACCGCACAACCGGCAGCGGGCAGCCTCCCTCTTCACCTTTGCTAACCTCTACTTGCTGCTGTTGTGTGGCGCCATGGGGTTGGACAGGTGGTCGCTGACCCACACCCTCTGGGAGCGGGCTCTCGCCTCCCTTCAGGGGGTTTACACCACCCTGGTGGCGCTGGCAAGCCACTTTGGGACAATGGGATCCCTGGCTTAACGACTTAACCAGATCAACGTACCCAACCAACTTGGACATTGACACTCCCAGCGCCTAAAGGCAGGGGATTCTTAAGCAGTTCAACAACGAACTCGTAAAGGCGCTGTCAAGACGTCCCTAGACGGCCCCTAGAGACAAAGCCTCAAGGTTCCGCTTACTTACTGGCTTTCGGCACTGTCCGGGTTTTTCACCGGGGTAGGTGCTGACTTAAGATTACAACATAACATTGGCGAGCGACTCCAGTCGCTCGAAGGCTTTTCCGCCCCGCACTACTCGCGCTAGCGGCGCGGAGTGCTTAATACGGGGCTACCCGGCTACTCTGCTGTGTCAGCATGAGTGTGGGCAGTTTACTTTGCGATACTGCTAGAGGTGATGTTGAGAGTGACAACACGATGGCGATGCAGAGTCTAGCTAGGGGCCGGCTTCGACGTCCTCAACGGCAGCCAAGCTCAGCGGGATCCCGGCTGTCCCTTACCCGGTTTGCCCCCTGTGGTCTCCTGTTCAGCCTGCTCTGGGCTGTACCTGCCCTTGCCCAAGAGAGGGAAGTGCCTGACCCTGCTGCCTCGATCCTCCCAGATAGCCGGGCAATCCGCACCCCCAACCTGCCTCCCACCCTATCGCTCCCGCCCGAGGCCCGCCCTGCCACTCCTACCCCGGTCTTGCAGGGGGCTTCTAGGGCTGAAGACCTGGTGGTGCCTCAATCCCCTTTGGAGGTGCGCATCGAGCGGACGGAGGGCTTGTCTTTACAAGAAGCCCTGGAGATCGCCGTTGCCCAAAACCCGGCGGTGCAGCAGGCAAGGCTGGCTGTAGAACGGGCTAAAGCAGGTGTAGCCCTGGCGCAGGCAGCTTTTGCTCCCACCCTTTCCAGCCGTGCCAACTACCAGTACAGCGAACCCCCTGCCCCCGGCGGCACTCCCAGCCGCCAATCGCACACTCTCTCCGCTAGCGTGGTGCGGCTAGACTACACCGCTTTTGACAACGGGATCAGGGAACAAAACCTGAGACTGGCCCAAGAAGCTCTGCGCGTCGCCCAACTGCAACTGGAGCAAACCCTGCAGACGGTAAGACAAGCTGTGGCCAACGCCTACTATGATCTGCAGAGCGCCGATGCCCGAGTGGCCATTAGCCAGGCTGCCGTCGCCAGTTCTGAAGCCACCCTGCGGGATGCGCAAGCCCGAGAGCGGGCTGGGGTAGGTACCCGCTTCGAGGTTCTCCAGGCGGAGACGGAGTTGGCCAACAATCGACAAACCCTACTGGTGGCCCAAAACACCCAACAACTGAGCCGCCGCCGTCTGGCCGAACTGCTGAACTTTCCCAGCCCCACCGATGTGCTGGCCAGGGATCCCATCGAGCCGGTGGGAGAGTGGGATCTAAGCCTGGAAGAGACTATTGTTGCCGCTTTTGCCCAAAGACAAGAGCTGGAGCGCCAACGCCGAGAGTTGGAACAAGCCCAAGCTCGGGTGCGCCTGGCACAAGCCAGCAACGGTCCTCAGATTGGTTTGTTCGCCACTCTCGATGCCGTTAACGATTTCGACGCCAGCCGCGACAGCTTCGATGTCGGCTATTCGGTCGGGGCCAACTTCACCTTGACTTGGTTTGATGGGGGAAAGGCGTCTGCCCAGGCTCGCCAAGCTGAGATCGATGGGCAGGTGTCCGCGAGCAATTTCGTCGGCACCCGCAATGAAATCCAGCGCACTGTGGAAGAAGCTTTCCTCACTCTCAGCTCCAGCCGCGAGCAGATCGACTCGGCCAAGGTGGCGATTGCCTCGGCAGAGGAGAGTCTACGCTTGGCCCGGCTGCGCCTGCAAGCGGGGGTGGGCACGCAAACAGAGGTGATCAACGCCGAAGCTGCCCTTACCACTGCCCGTGGTAACCTCTCCAATGCTGTAATCGCCTACAACCGCGCCTTGGTGCAACTGCAGCGGGCCATCGGCAGGCTTTGATCTCTGCTCGGTTCTTTCTTCCTCACCCCAACCCCTCTTCCTCTGGGAGAGGGGAGCTAGAGCGGCGCATTGGCAACAGTGTTGCGTCGTAATAATGACGTGGAGAAACGTTTCCTCTGAATGTGCGGGATACCCCACCTGGGTGGGGAGGGATAGCGCCTAATATACTCAGCACACCCCAAGTACTGACTCTTTCTCTGAGAAAAATCGCCCTCTCCGGGCTTAGCTCCTGAAGTTTCCCCACGATCCGCAATGGCGGCAAAAGGGATCCTCAGAGTTTACGAGAATAGAACTCGACGACCAGCAGCTCGTTCACTGGCGCGCAGATTTGCTCGCGGGGAGGCAGTTCTTTGATACGTCCGCGCAGCTTCTCTTTGTCAAACTCCAGGTAATCGGGCAGGAACAGTCCCGGATACTCGGCGTAGGCGGCCACCAATTTGCGAGAAGACTCCTTGTTCCTTACCGTGATTACATCCCCAACTTTGCAGCCATAGCTGGGGATGGTGACTTTGCGGCCGTTGACTTCGATGTGGCCGTGGCTCACCAACTGCCGGGCTGCCGGAATGGTTGGAGCCATGCCGAGGCGAAAGACAATGCAATCCAGCCGCATCTCCAGCATCTGCAGCAGGGCTAGCCCGGTGGATCCCTTGGAGCGCCGCGCCTTGCGCATGTAGCGGATCATCTGGCGCTCACTCACCCCGTAGTTGAGGCGAACCTTCTGCTTCTCTTCTAGGCGGATAGCATACTCGGATTTTTTCTTGCGCTCTGCCCCGTGCATACCGGGTGGATTGGTATTTTTGGGGCGCTTGCGAGTCAGACCGGGCAGATCAAGTCCCCCGAAGCGACGAATGATCTTTAGGCGGGGACCTGTGTAGCGGGACATGCGGGCGTTTCTCCGAAATCGGCAAAGATACTCAGCAGAAGAGCACAGGCAAAAGCGCTGGCCGTACGCTAAAAGAATTGGCGATCTCCTATATTAAGGTCTTAGCCCCTCCTTTAAGCAAGGGGTGAGAGCTGTTTTTTGGGTTGACTTGGGGGATCCAGCCGGTACCATTAGTTGCAGCGAACCCCCAGTTGGGTGCGGATGAAGGCGCGATCCTCGCTGAGTAGGCCGTTGAGGGTACGCCGTTCCCCCAAGATGGGATCCGGATCCAAGCCAATGGCTTCCAGGTCGGCTAGCACCATCAACTCCACCAATTGGGGAAAGGTCACCTTGGGCTGCCACCCCAGCACCCGCTTGGCCTTGGAGGCGTCACCTAGCAGCAGCTCCACTTCCGTTGGGCGGTAGTAGCGGGGATCGATCTCGATCAGCACGCGATCTTTGTAGAGCCCCTGTTCTTCCAGGCCGGATCCCCGCCAGGTAATGGGCATGCCCACCAAAGCAAAAGCGCGTTCGGCAAACTCCCGCACGCTGTGGGTTTCGCCAGTAGCCAGCACGTAGTCGTCCGGCTGGGGCTGCTGCAGCATCATCCACATCCCCTCGACGTAGTCCTTCGCATAGCCCCAGTCCCGCTTGGCATCCAGGTTACCTAGATAAAGCTTGTCCTGCTTGCCGGCCACAATACGGCTGACGGCGCGGGTAATCTTGCGGGTAACGAAGGTTTCTCCCCGCCGTGGGCTTTCGTGGTTAAACAAAATGCCGTTGCAGGCAAAGAGGTTGTAGGCTTCGCGGTAGTTGACTGTTTGCCAGTAGGCGTACACCTTGGCGCAGGCGTAGGGGCTGCGGGGGTAGAAGGGGGTGGTCTCCTTTTGCGGGATCTCCTGCACCAGCCCAAACATTTCCGAGGATCCCGCCTGGTAAAACTTCACCCGGATCCCCGTGCGTTGTTGGTAGTCGCGGATGGCCTCCAGGAGGCGCAGGGTGCCCATGGCTACTGCATCGACGGTGTATTCCGGGTTATCGAAACTTACCCGCACGTGGGATTGGGCCCCTAGGTTGTACACCTCCGTCGGCTGCACCTGTTCCAGGATCCTGCGCAGAGTGGTGCCATCGGTGAGATCCCCATAGTGGAGAAACAGCTTGGCGCTGGGGTCGTGGGCATCCACGTAGAGGTGGTCAATGCGGTCGGTATTGAAGGTGCTGGCGCGGCGGATGATGCCGTGGACTTCGTAGCCTTTTTGCAACAACAGCTCGGCCAGATAAGAGCCATCCTGTCCGGTGATGCCGGTAATTAAGGCACGTTGGGTCATAGAGTTGGGGGCAAAGAGCGGGAAAAGTCTAAGCAGCGAAGTGGCTCAAGTCCAATAGCAAAACTCAGATCTCGAAGCAGAGACTTGAAAGCTAAGACATTATAATGCAGCAGAACTCCCTTTCCTCAGGCAGATTCCTGACCGAGGGTGTGGTCTTTTACCCGTTGCAAAGCTGCAGTCAGGGCCATCGGCCAGGGATCCGGCTGACGCAGTTGCCGCACCCCCTTCGGTAAGCGCAGCACCGAGGCACGACTGGTACGGGCAATGGTTTCCAGGTCGGGCAAGGGTTCCAGGAGCACGCCCCTGTGCATGATCTGGCGCAGCAGCGGCTCATAGCCGGGGGGCGGGGTCTCGTCAGCCTGACCCAGCAAGTCCCCTGTGGGGCCGCGAAAGATCTGCTTGCGCCCTGGCAGGGTGGCTTTGGCAAAGGAGGCCTTGGCCACGGGGATCCCATTGATCTCCACCAATTTGTACACTCCATTCACGCCCTCGCCGGTAACCAGGCGGGTGCCAACACCGTAGCCGCTGATGGGCGCTTGGGAGCGGTGCAGCCGCTCAATCTCGTACTCATCCAGATCGCCGCTGACAAACACCGGCGCCCCCTGCGGCAGGATGGCCTTGACTTGGTGGGAGAGGGCCTCCAGATCCCCCGAGTCGATGCGTACGCCGCCGATTTCCCCCCGGGATCCCAGTTGATCTGGCGGGGTGGCAGCAAAGAGCTGAGCCGCGGTGCGCGCTCCCTGGATGGGATCGTAGGTGTCAATGAGCAAAACCGCTTGGGGAAAGTAGCGCCGGAAAGCTTGAAAGGCACGGGTCTCATCGCCAGAGAGGGTGGCAATGGCCATCACGAGGGAATGGGCCATGGTGCCCGCCGGCTTGCGCCCCAATTTGAGAGCTGCCAAGACATTGGAGGTGGCATTGAACCCCCCCGCCAGCGCCGCCCGCGCTGCCCAGAGGCCCGCCTGGGGTCCAAAGGCTCGCCGCGTGCCGAACTCCAACAAAACGGCCTCATCCCCTGCCGCATCGCGCATGCGGGCTGCCTTGGTGGCAATCAGGGTTTGGTAGTTAAAGGTGGTCAGCAAGTAGGTTTCCACCAGTTGCGCCTGCCACAGAGGAGCCTCCACCCGCAGCAGTGGCTCGTTGGCAAAAACGGCCGTCCCCTCCGGTACTGCCCACACATCCCCCTCGAAGCGGTAGCTAGCCAGCAGCTCCCAAAAGCGTGGCGGTGCCTCGGCAAAAATGCCCGTCTCCTGCAGGGCCTGCAAGGCTTGTGGCGGAAAGTGCAACTGCTGCAGGTATTCCACCGCTTGGGCCAGCCCCATGGCAATGAGGTAGCCATAGTCGCTAGGCAAGCGCCGCACAAACAGCTCAAAGGCCGCCGGCTGATTCTCCAGCCCCTCCCCCACATAGCAGGCAGCCATTGTGAACTGGTAGAGATCGGTCAGTAAGCCGTAGTCTTGGGGCTGCAGGGAGGAAAAGCTTGGGTCTACCATGGAACCCTCAAGTAAGCCAGAGAGGCAACGCTCTTGGGGAAAGGCAGAGAAGCGGTTGCCCCAGTTGGAGCTACCATGGTAGCAAGTCCAGCCTGCCAGGGATCCCTACCCTGCAAAGCAGCAAAAGCTTGGCTACGGGAAGCGCCATGGACACCTCTGCTCCGCAGTTGACAACTCCAGCGCCGCCAACCCTGCCTGTGCCCTCCCACTTTGCTCCTGAGCGGGTGGGAGAGATTTGGCGAGTGCCCTACCAGCAGCGGGCCCTAGAGGCAGAGCGCTGGGCCCAAGAGCACCACATTCCCCCGGCGGAAGCCGATCGGGTGCGGGTGGGCCTGTTGCTGATTGATGTGCAAAACACCTTCTGCATTCCTGGCTTTGAGCTGTTTGTGGGCGGCCCCAGCGGCTTGGGGGCGGTGGAGGACAACTGCCGCCTGTGCCAATTCATCTACCGCCACCTTGCCCACATCACCCAGATTGTGGCCACCCTGGATACCCACACGGCGATGCAGATCTTCCACCCCGTCTTTTGGGTGGATGCCCAGGGATCCCATCCCGAGCCAGCTACCGCCATCTCGGCAGCCGAGATTCGCTCAGGACGCTGGCGGATCAACCCTGCCATGGCCGCCAACCTCACCCAGGGGGATCTGACGCGGCTGCAGGTCTATGCCCTCCACTATGCCGAGCAATTGGAGAAAGGGGGGAAATATCCCCTCATTGTCTGGCCCTACCATTCCATGCTGGGTGGGATTGGCCATGCCCTGGTGCCGGCAGTGGAGGAGGCGATCTTCTTCCACACCATTGCCCGCGGCAGCCAGCCCAGCTTACAGCTCAAGGGAGCCAACCCCTTGACGGAAAATTACTCTGCCCTCAGCCCGGAGGTCTTGACGGGGCCGGAGGGGGATCCCATCGACGAGAAAAATGAATCCCTTATCGACCACCTCCTGGAATTTGATGCCCTGATTGTGGCTGGCCAAGCCAAAAGCCACTGCGTTGCCTGGACGGTAAGCGACCTGCTGCAGGAGATCCAGGCTAGAGATCCCAGCCTAGCCAGGAGGGTCTACCTTCTGGAAGATTGCACCTCGCCGGTAGTGATCCCCGGCATTGTCGATTTTAGCGAGCAGGCGGAGGCAGCCTTTGCCCGCTTTGCGGCAGCGGGGATGCACCGGGTGCACTCCACGGATCCCCTTTGGGAGTGGCCTGACTTTCCCTGGCCTCTTGCGGAGGAGACTTGATCTGCTCTACTCCAGTGGTAGGATGCGGCAGGACAGCCTGTCGGAGTTGGCCTGTGTACGACTGCCCTGGCGGTGCAGATTTGCTTTGGGAAACCAGTTCCCTGCGCCCTCCCACTGGCGCCCGCGACTTTTTGCCGCGGGAAGTTCAGCGGCGGGAAAGGCTAGAGGCGCAGCTAACCCAGGTTTTTCGCCGCTACGGCTACCAACGTATCATCACGCCCACCCTAGAGCGGTTAGAGACCCTGCTGGCTGGGGGATCCATCCGCGGTGAAGCCGTGCTGCAACTGCGGGACGGGGAAGGGACAATGCTGGGGTTGCGCCCGGAATTCACCGCTTCCATCGTGCGGGCAGCAGCCACCCGGCTGGCCGGCGGGCCTCTGCCGCTGCGGCTCTACTACCACGGCAACGTGTTCCGCAATAGCCGGCGGGAGGAGGGCTCCTACAGCAGCCAGGAGTTTTTCCAGTCGGGGGTGGAGCTCATCGGCGCGGGCGGATGGCTAGCCGACGCTGAGATCTTGCTGCTTTTGGCCGATTGCGTGCGCGCTGTTGGCCTCAGCAACTGGACATTGCTGTTGGGAGATGTGGGCCTGACCGAGAGCCTGCTTAACTCGGTTACTCCCAAGGCCCAGGCGGCGGTGCGCCGCGCCATTGCCCAGCTTGACTACGTTTACCTAGAATCAGCCCCCCTGCCGGAGGCGGCCCGCCAGATTGGCTTGCAGATTCTGGGATTGCGCGGCCAGCCTGAGCAGGTCCTACCTCAGCTTGCCCAGCTTCCTGTGCCCCCGGAGCGGCTGCGGGATCTGCGGCAGTTGTGCCAAATCCTGGAAGCCCGGCAGGTGCGGGTGGTGCTGGATCTAAGCTTGCTGCAAACTCTGGCCTACTACACCGGCATTGTCTTCCAGGCAGTGGTGGGAGGAGAGGTCATTGCCCTGGGCGGGCGCTACGACCAGCTCTATGCTCTCTACAGCCCTCAGCAAGTTGAGCAGCCAGGGATCGGCTTTACCCTCCTGCCCGATACGCTGCTGCGGCTCTTGCCCCCCGACCCCCCAGCCGAGGCAATGGGCTGCCAGCGGTTGGTGGTGCCGCTGGTGCCGGCAGGGATCCCGGCAGCGCTGGCCTTGGCCGCCCGCTGGCGGGAGTCAGAGGCCGTGGAGCTGGAATTGCTGGATCGCCCTCCTGAAGAGATCGAGGCCTATGCCCGCCAGTGTCGGATCCCGGAGATTGCCTGGGTGCAGGCTGATGGCAGCTACCACATCTCCCCCGTGGACTAATCCCAATCAAATGTCCAGAGCCGCCAGTTCCAACTGGCCACTGTGGGCCTCGATGAACTCCCGCCGCGGGCCAACGGCATCCCCCATGAGGATGGTGAAAATGCGATCCGCCTCTGCGGCGTCTTCGATGGTAATCTGCTTGAGGACGCGCGTTGCCGGGTTCATGGTGGTTTCCCAGAGCTGCTCTGGCATCATTTCCCCCAAGCCCTTGAAGCGCTGGATGGTGTACTTGGTGTTGGCCGGCAGGCTGCGCAGGACTTGCTCTTTCTCGGCCTCGTTGTAGCAGTAGCGCACATTGTTGCGGCCCCACTCAATCTTATAGAGGGGCGGGCAGGCAATGTAGACGTAGCCCTGCTCCAAGAGCGCCTTCTGATAGCGGTAAAAGAAGGTGAGCAGCAGGGTGCGGATGTGACTGCCATCCACATCGGCGTCAGTCATGAGGATGATGCGGTGGTAGCGCAGTTGGCTGGGATCGAACTCCTCGCCCTTGACCCCCAGGCCCAGCGCTGTAATCAGGGCCTGAATCTCGGCGTTTTTGTAGATCTTGGCGGGATCTGCCTTCTCGATGTTGAGGATCTTGCCCCGCAAAGGCAGCACCGCCTGAAACTGGCGATCCCGTCCCTGCTTGGCGCTGCCCCCTGCCGAGTCGCCCTCCACCAAGTACACCTCTGACTCCGCCGGATCCCGGCAACTGCAGTCAGCCAGTTTCCCCGGCAGTGTGGAAGATTCCAGAGCCGACTTGCGGCGTACCAGCTCCCGGGCCCGGCGGGCAGCTTCGGCCGCGTTGAAGGACTGGATGGCCTTATCGACGATCCCCCTGGCCACGTTGGGGTTGAACTCCAGATATTCCGTGAGGGCCTCGGAGACAATGGTTTGGACGATGCCCCGCACCTCGGTGTTGCCCAGCTTGGTTTTGGTTTGCCCCTCAAACTCGGGGTTAGGCACCTTGACCGAGACGATCGCCGTCAGGCCCTCCCGCACGTTTTCTCCCGCCAGGTTGCTGTCGGACTCTTTGAGTTTGTTGAGCTTGCGGGCTTGGCTGTTGATGGTAAGGGTAAGGGCAGTCTTCAGCCCCTCCAAGTGGGTGCCCCCTTCGGTGGTGCGGATGTTGTTGGCAAAGCCAATCAACGTATCGGTATAGACATCTGCGCACCACTGCAGAGCCGCTTCGACCTCGACGCCATCCCGCTCTCCGCGCACATAGACAATGTCGGGGTGGATGGGGGTTTTTTCGTGGTTGATGAAGGCCACATATTCCTTGATGCCGCCCGCAAATTGATAGGTTTCCCGCTGAGGCGGATCCCGCCGCAGATCACTAAAGATGATTTTCAAGCCGGCATTGAGGTAGGCCAGCTCGCGTAGACGAGCAGCCAGCACGGCATAGTCAAACTCCCGCTCCGGAAAGATAAGCTCATCTGGCTTGAAGCGCACCTCGGTGCCCCGCCGCTGGGAACCCACCGGCTGCGGCTCGGATTTGAGGGATCCCACCACCGCCCCTCGCTCAAAGCGCTGGAAGTAAACTTTGCCCTCCCGCCAGACTCTGGCCTCCAACCACTCCGAGAGGGCATTCACCACCGACACCCCAACGCCGTGCAGCCCCCCGGAGACCTTGTAGCCGCCCCCTCCAAACTTGCCGCCGGCGTGCAACACCGTCATGACCGTCACCAACGCCGACTGCCCGGTTTTGGGGTGGATGTCTACCGGGATGCCGCGGCCATTGTCCAGAACCGACACCGAGCCATCGGGGTGGAGGGTGACCTCAATCTCGTCGCAATAGCCGGCCAGGGCCTCATCGACGGAGTTGTCCACCACCTCATACACCAGGTGGTGCAATCCCTTCGGCCCGGTGGAGCCAATGTACATGCCAGGCCGCCTGCGCACAGCCTCCAAGCCTTCCAAAACTTGGATCTGCTCTGCACCGTAGTTCTCCGTCATTCGTAACTCCAATCCTGAAGAGAGATACCGGCCCCCGCCAACCTGAATCCAGAGAAATTGACGCCAGAAGCCAGAGATGATCCAAATCCCAAAAACCTGCCCCTATAATAGCACAAAAGCCTAGAACGGCCACGCAGCCGCTTCTGAGGGCAAACTTTGGCAGGGGATGCAGGGATGGAGATCAGTTTCTTGCCCAATCCTGGCCGAGAAAGCTCTCCACCAATCCCGGCGGCGGCTGCACCTGCAGCTCACCGTTTTCCAGATCCACAACCGGCACCAGAGCTTTCACAAAGGGGATCAACACCTGCCGCTGGTCGGGGGTAGAGATCTCCAGCACATCTTGGCCAGCGGCCCAGATTGCCGAGACATGTCCCAGCAGCCGACCCTGATGGTAGACGGCTAGGCCAATGAGATCGGAGTAGTGGTACTCCTCCGGCTCGAGGGGCAGGCGCTGGGAAGCCGGTACCAACACCTTGGCCCCCACCCAAGCCTCTGCTGCCGTTCGATCGGGGATCCCTTCCAGCCGCACCAAGTACAAGCCCTTGGCGGGAAAAAACTGGCCCTCAATCAAAGGATGCAACAGAGGCTCCGGATCGCTATCCCGCTGCAGCCAGCGCGGCCCTGGCTCAGTGAGGCGCTCTGGAAAATCCGACCAGCACTTAACCCGTAGCCAGCCCCGCAGTCCATGAGCGGCCACCACCTGCCCCACCACTAGCCAAGCGGGATCCCCTCCATGTTGGGCAGAAGCTACCATAGCTGTCGCTACTAGTCGAGCTGAGGAAAGTTCACCTCGGTCGGGAAAGCCGTGGAGGTGCCCAACTTTTGGGAAGCCCCAGAAGCGCGGGATCCGGATCCCTGCCCTTCCTTGGCCACATCCACCATCGAGAGCAGCCCTTGCAGGGTAGCGGGGATGGAATTGGGATCCATAAAGATCACCTTCGAGCTGGGGCTGCTGCCCAGCTTGAGACCCATATCGATGTAGTTTTGTGCCATCAAGTATTGCAGCGCGTTGGCTGCCTCTGGGTTTTCCTGCAAAGTAGCGGCAATGGTTTTGATAGCCTCAGCCGTACCCTCGGCCAGCAGCAGCCGCTCGCGCTTCTCAGCTTCTGCTCGCAACAACTGCGCCTTGGCAGCCCCCGCTGCTTGGTTGATGCTGGCCTGCTGCTCCCCCTCCGATTTGAGAATGGCCGCTCGCTTCTCCCGTTCGGCAGCCATTTGCTTTTCCATCGAGTCTTGCACCGTCTTAGAGGGCTGGATATCCCTGACTTCTACGCGGGTGATCTTGATCCCCCAGGGATCGGTGGCCTCGTCCAGTTCTGTCAAAAGGCGGGCGTTGATCTCGGCGCGGGAGGAAAAGGTCTGATCCAAGTCCATGCGGCCAATTTCGGCACGCAAGGCCGTCAGCACCAAGTTCACCAAAGCCCGCTGTACATCCTCTACGGCGTAGCGGGCCTTGATCATATCCGTGATGCGCCAGTAAACCACCGCATCCGCCATCAAAGAAACGTTGTCGCTGGTGATGCACTGCTGCGGTGGCACGTCCAGCACCTTCTCGCGAATGGTTTCCTTAAACACAATCCTGTCGATGGGAGGAAAAATGATGTGCAACCCGGGTGTCAGCTTGCGGTGAAACCTCCCCAAACGCTCTACCAGCGCCTCATAGCCCTGGCTGATGATCTTGACCGAGTTGAACAGGTAGCCGATAAAGATGAGGGCAAGGGCGGCTAAGATGCCAGGCATAGGGCTCTTCTCCTAACAGAGGGTTCAGCCCCCATTCTAGACGGCTGCTGGGACTGCTCCCTTCCCCCTTCGACACGTCTCAGCCTCAATAGACAATAGAGAGGGGAGGCGTGAACAGGATAGTTAGAGCTGCGGATTTCTTGTTGGGGCTGCAATCTTATCCAGTAGAAAGCTTGTGGGGGGATCCCGTCTATGAAACTGGACAGCAGGAACCTAGAAGTTGGCCTGAACAAAATCTACGACGTTATTGTTGCCGGTGGTGGCGCAGGGGGGCTGTCGGCAGCCATTTACCTGGCCCGCTACGGCTTGAGCTGCCTGGTGGTGGAAAAGAGCAGAGGCCGCTCTTTTTGGATGCAGGATTTGCGCAACTATCTGGGCCTGCCGCCAAACACGCCAGGACGAGAGCTGTTGCGACAGGGGAGGGAGCACGCCCTCAGCTTGGGGGTGGACTATCTATGGGGCTTTGTGGAAGATGTCACAGATGAGGGAGACCTTTTTGCTGTCAAGGTCAAAGTGGGAAAAGTCAACAGTATCTACCCTGTTTTTCGCAGCAAATATTTGATTGCAGCAACGGGCATTATCGATTATTTGCCCCAATTGCCTGATATGCAAAATGTCTACGAATATGCAGGCTACTCGCTTCATGTCTGCATGATTTGCGATGGTTACGAAATGCGGGATCAGAAGGCAGTTTTGATTGTCAATTCAGAAGATCGGATTAATACGGCTTTTGTCCTCAACTGGTTTACGCCTTATATCTCGGTGTTGACTCACGGCCTCTGCTCGGTCGGCCCTGAAATGTGCCAAAAACTGGCGGAGCACGGCTATCCCCTTTACGAGTCTCCCATTCGCCGCTTTCTGGGCGAGAACCACCAGATGCGGGGCGTGGAGCTCGAGGATGGCACCTACATCGAGGCAACCACCGGCCTGGTGGCCATGGGAGCCAAATACCACAACGACTATTTGAAAGGGATCCCGAACTTACGCTGGCAGGGCGAAAACCTCGTGACCGACGAGTGGTGCCGCACCACCCATCCGCGGCTCTTCGCGGTAGGGGATTTGAAGCAGGGCCTCAACCAGGTGTCGATTGCCGTCGCCGATGGGGCGCTGGCTGCAACGGCCATTTGGCGGGACATCCGCCGGGCCTCTCCTCTTCGTAAATGGGAAGAGCGCCTGCGCTCTTAGTTTGGGCTCATTCCGCCCTCTTGAGGGAGTTGGGATGGCCTTCTGCCCTATGATTGTTGCGAAGCCCCGAGCAACTCCCATGCATTCTCTGAAAGTGGCGATCTTTTTTTGGGTTTTCCTATTGGTAGGGCTGCATTACTACGCGGTAGAGGCCCAGTCTTTTTTTGATCTAAACCTGACTCTAACCTCAGAATACGATCCTATTCTCCCGATCGAGAGCGTTCGCGTTGTGCGCGGCAGCAATCCCCAAGACCTGCTGGTTTATCTATCGGCTCCTTCTGCTGCCTGGGTTCACCAAGAGCGGGTGAACGGGCATTATTTAATTGATATTCCCTATGCAGTCATCACCCGCTCGACAACGGTTGAAGTTGCTGCGGGGCTGCCCTATCGGCTGAGCTGGGGCAACCGAGACGAACAGACTGGGCGCCTGCTGATCACCCCTGCACCTGCCCAGGTAGAGGTGTTTTTGCAGCATGGCTGGACAGCGGATCCCACTTTGCTCGATCCGCTGGAAAATAGCTGGCCTTTGCAACTGACTTTGGAAGAGGCGCTGGGGCCTTTGTTGGAAGTACCACCTCGCTCTGCCTTTCTCACCATTGACGATGGACCTTGGCCTCAGTCCACACCTCGCCTTTTGCAAGTTTTGGATCAGCTACAAGTGCCGGCTACATTCTTTCTCATCGGCAATCACGTTTCTCGCTTTCCAGAGCTGGCCAAAGCCATTCAAACCCACCACCACACGATAGCTAACCACACGTTTACTCACGACTATCAACGCCTCTACAGCAGCGACGAGATATTCTATGCCGAGGTGGATCAGACAACCCAACTGCTCAAGAGGTTGGGCTTGGATCCCCAACTAGTGGTTCGCCCACCGGGCGGTTTTCGCCTAGACTCTGCTTTACGTCACGCTTTGGAACAGGCAGGGTATCGGGTTCTCTACTGGAACCTCAGTCCCGAGGATGCCTATGCTGGCCAAACAGCAGACCAGCTTTTGGAGCGGGTTCGATCCCAGTTGTCGGTGATGAAAGCCTCTGAACAACCCCTGGTTTTGCTGCTGCACGACCGCTGGCCCCATACTGCAGAAGCTTTGCCAGATATCGTTGCTGCGGTTGAAGAGGCAGGCTATCGCTTTTTGCCCTGGCCCAGTTCTAGAGATCCTGCTTGAGGAAACCGCCAACTGTCTCTTAGAAAAACCGGGCAATCTCTTAGAATCTTAGGGTCGAGGAGTGGGGAAGTATGCGAAAGCCCTTGGATTGCTGGGCTCGGATAAGTTGGGGAGCAGCCTTGGCTCTGGCGCTACCGCTTGCTGTTCACTCTGCCTACCCCCAGCCGCTGCTTCCGCTGTTGCCGGCTGTTTCTGAGGGGGGCAGCGCGCGCGAAGGAGTTGTTGCCCTATTTCGTCAATCCATCTGGTGGGAGTTCATCCGCGGCAATCGCGGCGAAAACCTGCGCCTGTTTGCAGCCAGCCGCACCGCTTCTGAGCGTCAGGATGTGGTGGCCGTGTTTGAAATCCAGCGGCAGCCGACAGTGGAGCCAGTGGTGCGGGTTCTCAGCTTTGGACATCAGGGAGGATACGATTTTCGCCTGCTCCACACGGCTGAGCCGATCCCCGGACGGTTGGTGGAGGCGCAGCTGCGCACCGACATCACCTCCAGCGCCCAGCCCAAGCTGGTGCTGCTCACCGAGCGAGGGGGCATTAGCCTGCTGCGGTCTGTCTTGGTCTTGGAACACCGAGCGGAGGGGTTTGTGCCGCTGCTGAGCGTGACAGATTTAAACAATGCCAGCTTGCGGGTCAGCTCCCAAGGGATCCTGGTCATCTCCAGCGTGCCGGGAGCTAACCGCGACTTGCGCGCCACCCTTTACCAGTGGGAGGGAGATGGCTTTGTCCGCCGTGATCTGTAGCATCCCAAGTCTGGCGACAAGGCATAGACCGCCGGGATTCGTTTCGAATTGCCGCGAAGCAGTCCCCTGACACTCCCCTCTCCCACGGGGAGAGAGATTGGGGGTGAGGGAAACGTCTCCAGCCTATTGAGGGTGACCAGAGAGCTGCTGAGCCTGCCAGCAGACGCCCAGGCTGGGCGCTTGGCCCACCTGCCAGAGAAACAGGCTTTCGGCTCCCAGGGGATGCAGGCTCCAGGGATCCAGGTCAGACCCAAACCACCCGTAGGGATCGACAGGGGCAGGTTGGCCAGAGTTGGTTTGATCAAGGCGGCGCACCTCAAAATGGAGATGGGGCCCACTGGCGCAGCCGCTGTCGCCCGAGAGGCCGATTACGTCCCCTGCCGCCACTCTCTGTCCCTCCTGCACCCGGATTTGGCTGAGGTGGGCGTAGAGGGTTTCCAAGCCGGCTGGCTCGTGCCGAATGCGCACCCGCAACCCCCTGACCGGGCGGCCCAAGCTGGGACACAAAAACTGCGGCTCTTGACGCGCCAAGATAACCCGTCCCGAAGCGGCGGCCAAGATCGGCGTACCCACCGGCATGGCCCAGTCGTAGCCGGCGTGGCCATCACTTTTGCCGCAGGGGTGTAACGGGCCAGGGAGCCAAACTTGGCCTTGCCCACTGACAAAGCGTCCGTTGCCATCTTTCTCTCCCAGGGGCATATCGTGGTCGAAAAGGTTGGTGACGGGAAATTCCCCGACAAAGGGCTTGTGCAACAACGGCCACTGGGGCGGCGGCGGATCCCCATCGGCAGAGCGATGGCTCTCCAGCGCCAGCCGATAGTTCTCCAGCTCCTGACGCTGGGCGGGATCTGGCGACCGCTGCAGCAGGAGATCCACCAGGCGCAGGGCCTGAGACCAGTCCCGGCGCTCGACAGCCCGGCTCAACTGGGCGTACACCCCCACCAGGGATCCCGGCGGTGGGGAGGAGGGTGAGCCCTGGGGAAAACCGGGCGAGATGTTTACGAATTGATACAATAGGCAGCAAAATATCAGCAGTGTCACCCTTAGCCGTTGTGATGCTTCTATCCAAGGGGCCCTCCCCAGCAGACCAGACGGTTTGTCGTTGGCGTCCGGCCCCCTTCCGCCCTCTGCTTCTCTGCGCAGCCACTGCCCAGATGGCGGGAAAGCAGAGCGGCTGTGATTGACCACCCTCTGGGAGTTTCTCATGCGTTGGCTGTCATCCTCTGCTGTTCTCGTCAGCTTGCCTCTCCAGTTTGGAGTTTGGCAAACATTTCCGCCCCTGCTGGCTTCGATTGGGGGGCTGCTGGAAACCTTGGCCCTGGGTTTGCACATTCTGTCTTTATTTTTTGGATTGGCGGGCTTGCTTTGGGTTGTACCCCATCCCGAATGGGTGGCCAGCTTGCCCCCCATCGGCCTACAAGCCTTTTCCCTGAGCATGGCCAATGGTGGTGTTGCCTACATGGTGTCTGGAGCGCTGGCGGCGGCTTTGATGGGATCCCGACTGTTGGGGGTGCGGCGCCTGTTGATGTTTTTGATCCCGGCGGTGGGCATTTCCTTGGCCAGCGAGCTGCTGGGTACCAGCACGGGGATCCCCTTTGGCGACTACGGCTACCTCAGTGGGCTGGGCTACAAGATTGCCGGGCTGGTTCCCTTCACGATCCCTTTGTCTTGGTTTTACGTGGGGCTGTCGTCCTACCTGTTGGCGCGGGTGGCCCTGCAAGCAGGTCGCCACTGGCTGATCCACTGCGAGGCCATCCTGTTGGGGGCGCTGCTGCTCACTGCCTGGGACTTTGTTCTGGATCCGGCCATGACCCGCGGCTTGATTCCCTTTTGGACTTGGTTTCAGCCGGGGCCCTTCTTTGGCATGCCGCTGCAGAACTTTGGCGGTTGGATGCTGACCGGAGCGGCCTTTATGACCGTAGCCAACCTCCTCTGGGGGAAAGATCAGCCTGTGTTGAACCGCCGCCAGTTGTTGGGGCCACTGGTGCTTTATGTAGCTAATTTTGCCTTTGCCCTGCTGATGAGCCTGGGATCCGGCATTTTCGCGCCAGCGGGGCTAGGCCTGTTGCTGGGCTTGGGGCCAGCCTTAGGGTTGTGGTGGAACGCACCGCCTGCACCTGAGGATCCCTGCCATCCCGAAGCGGTTGAAGGGGAGGCAGCTCGAACCTGGCAGGCGCTGGAGGATCCTGGCTGGGCGAGGGTGAAATAGCTGCCTGGCGTAGTTAGGAGGGAGCAACAGTGCCCTGGCCCTTTCGGTGCTCACCCCTCTTGCTGGCCTATATCTGACTGGACGCAGGTGGGACGGCAGAGTTGTCGGCTATTGGGAGCCACGAGCCCAAGTCGCGGTGGCGGTGGTGTTTATTTAACTGCTGCCGCCGTGGCCAGATTTTTTTTCTGGATGAGGCAAAGTGGAAGCCGGTTCCGTTCTCTTTGATTTGTCCTGTAGCAAGCCGATCAGCAAGCAGGCCACCCCAAGGTTGATGGCCACATCCGCCACGTTAAACACCGGAAAGCGAATCCAAACCAGATTAAAAAAATCCACCACGTAGCCGTTGAGAAAGCGGTCGATGCCGTTCCCTACCGCTCCTGCCCAGACCAGACCGTAGCCTGCCTGTTCCCAACGGCCCAGGCTGCCGCCGCGAATCGCCAGCAGCGCCAGCGCCACCGCTACCCCCAACGAGACCCACTTGAGAAACTCTGCCGAATCGGCAAACAGGCTCCAGGCGGCGCCGGTATTCTCCACATAGGTAAGGTGAAACACCCCCGGCCACAGCTCGATTTCCGGCCCCGGCAGCAGCCGCTCCACCGCCCAGCGCTTGGTCGCCTGATCCAGGATCACGCCCAGGATCCCGGCCAGCCAAAAGCCTGTGTTTTTCATGCTCTTTTGCTTCACCACGTCCACTGGCAATAGCGCTCAGAGGAGCACTTTTCCCATCCTGACATTCTCTCTCCTACCTGTGGGTGACAAACCGCAGGGGCAAGGCTTGGGGGTTCATCTGGCTGGAGAGCTTAATCAAGAAAAACGCCCGGCTGGCTGAGCCGGACGGGGATCCCACAGTCCAGAGAAGAGGACAAGGGCAGCTACCGACCCTGTTGCTCCAGGGATCGGCGCAACTCACTGGCCATCTGCAGAAACTCTTGCGGATTGCCCGCCTTGCCGTAGGAGGAGCGATCTTCAACCTTTTTGCCGCTACCTTGGCGGGTGCGAGTGTTGATCAGAGAGCTGGCCATTTCCAGAAACTTGGCAGGGTTCCCTTCGCTGCTACCCCGCATCACAGAGGTTCGTCCGGCACGAGTCACTGCCATAGCTACCTTGATTCTCAGAAACGAAATGCTTGTTCATATCTTCCCACAAGGGATCCTCAGCCCGCCAGGCCCAGCGCTCTATGAGGTGAAGAATTGTTAGAGATAGCCGTGGCTTCTCAGGCCTTGCATCACCAGCTCAATACACTCGGAGATGCTTCGCTCAGCGGTTTTGCACACCACCTCCGGGCATTCTGGTGGCTCGTAGGGATCGTCGATGCCGGTAAAGTGCTGGATGAGCCCTGCCCGCGCTTTGCGGTAGAGGCCCTTGACATCGCGCTGCTCGCACACCTCCAGGGGGGCATCCACAAAGACCTCGATAAAGTTGCCGATGCGCTGCCGCACCTCTTGCCGGGTGGCCCGATAAGGGGAAATGGCCGAGACCAGTACGATTACCCCGTGGCGGGTCAGCATCTCGGCCACAAAGCCAATGCGGCGAACGTTCTCATCCCGATCTTCTTTGCCAAACCCCAGCCCCTTGGTGAGGTGTTGCCGCACCAGGTCACCGTCGAGCACTTCCACCGGCAACGCCAGAGCTTGCAACTGCTGGGCCACGCCGCAACTCAGGGTGGTTTTGCCCGCCCCACTTAGCCCCGTAAACCAGACTGTTACCCCCCGTCGCCCCATGGGTGTGGATCTCCTTGCCAGAATATCATCCCCGGCCAGAGTGATACACTCGAAACACTGTCCATTCTCCCTCTGCCATGCCGCCGTTAAGCGCTTCTCTTGTCGATGCCACCTTGGGATCTGCGACAACCGCCGAGCTGTTCAATCGGCATGTGATGTCCACCTATGCTCGCTACCCTTTGACCTTGGTGCGGGGGGAAGGCTGCCGGGTTTGGGATGAGGAGGGGCGCGAGTACCTGGATTTTGTGGCAGGCATTGCTACCTGCACCCTGGGACATGCCCACCCCGCTTGGATTCAGGCCCTCACCCAGCAGGCGCAACAGTTGCACCATGTTTCCAACCTCTACTACAACCGACCCCAGGCGCAACTGGCCCAATGGCTGACCCAGCACTCCTGTGCTGACAAGGTGTTTTTCTGCAACTCAGGGGCAGAGGCCAATGAAGGCGCCATCAAGCTAGCCCGCAAATACGCCCATACGGTGCGCGGGATCCAAGATCCGGTGATCCTCACCGCCCAGGCTAGCTTTCATGGACGCACCCTGGCTGCCCTCACGGCCACCGGCCAGCCCAAGTACCAGAAAGACTTTGCTCCCTTGGTGCCCGGCTTTGATTACGTTCCCTACAACGATATCGAGGGTACGGCAGCGGTGCTGGAGCGCTGGGGCGAGCGGGTGTGTGCCGTGCTGCTGGAGCCGCTGCAGGGGGAGGGAGGGGTTGTGCCCGGGGATCCTGCCTACTTTCAGTGGCTGCGCCGGGTCTGCAGTGAGCGGGGCATTCTGCTGATGTTGGATGAGGTGCAGGTGGGGATGGGCCGCACCGGCAGGCTCTGGGGCTACTGCAACCTGGGAATCGAGCCGGATGTGTTTACCCTGGCCAAGGGCTTGGCGGGTGGGATCCCGATTGGCGCCCTCTTGGCCAAAGAGTTTTGTGCCGTGTTTCAGCCGGGGGATCACGCCAGCACCTTTGGCGGCAATCCCTTGGCCTGTGCGGTGGGCTTGGCGGTTTGCCACACCCTAATGGCGGAGAGCTTGGTGTGGAATGCCCAGCAGACGGGGGACTATCTGCGCCAGGGTCTATCCCGCTTGGCGGAGCAGTTCCCCCAGCTTGTGCAGGAGGTGCGCGGCTGGGGCCTGATCCAGGGTCTAGTCATGCGGATCCCGGCGGCTGAGGTGGTCAGGGCGGCCCTGGAGCAGGGACTACTGCTGGTGCCAGCGGGATCGCAGGTGGTGCGCTTTGTGCCCCCCTTGATCGTCACGCCAAAGGAGATTGACGAGGCGCTGGCGCGGCTGGAATCGGCTCTGCAGAGCTTAGCCGTTGGCGACAGCGGAACGGAGTCCCTGAAAGCCTAGCTCTGCCAGACCTGCTGCAAGAACGCCTGCAGCCGCTGGCGGGCCTCATGGGGCAAGGGATCCCTGGCCTGCTCGAGCAGGGGCAGTACCTCCTCGGCGTAGGCCGCAACAAAGCTGTCAGCCGGCCAGAGCAAGTCCGAGGTGGATCGCAGGTTCCACACTTGGGATCCCTGCTGGAGCAATAGGGGCCGTACCCAGAGGAGGGCTGGGGATCCCGCCTCAAGAGGGTGAAGAGAAACCTGAATCAGCTCCCCATAGAGCGTGGCTTGCGGCCCCGGCAGAGCTAGAAGGCGGCGGGGCGAGGTGGGGGCACTCCCTACTTCCGTCCCAGCAGGCAGAGGACGTCCTCTAAGGGGGGGCTCCTCACTGGAGCCACATTGAGCAGGCAGACAGGGCCATAGCGTCATGGGACGGCAGGCTTTCCCTGAGGAACGAACGAGACAAACTACACCTGATCTTAAGAGACGCCTTCTCAGGTTCTGCGAGGGGATCCCGTCGGAAGCAGAGATTGCCCAAGGTGCTAGTCTTGCAGGCAAGGCTCCTCGAAATTCCTTGCAACCGGATCCCGCCATGATGCACACCTTTATCCCACCCCACCGCTTTTTTCCCTACCTGACCTGGACAGAGATCCAGGCCATGCCCAACAAAGAGAAGGTGGTGATCATCCAGCCCGTAGCCTCGATCGAGCAGCATGGGCCCCACCTGCCCTTGGTGGTGGATGCCTGCATCGGCACCGCAATCATCGGGCGGGCTATGGAAAAACTGGAGCCGGAGATCCCCGCTTACGTTCTGCCCACCCAGTGCTATGGCAAGGCCAACGAGCACTGGCATTTCCCAGGCACCATCACCCTCTCAGCCCAAACCCTGATGGCCCTGCTAACCGAAGTGGCTGAAAGCATTTACCGGGCCGGGTTTCGCAAGCTGGTGTTCCTCAACTCCCACGGTGGCCAGCCCGAAGTGCTGCAGATTGTGGCCCGCGACCTGCACCAGAAGTACGAAGACTTCCTCCTTTTCCCCATCTCCGTCTGGCGCGTTCCCCACCAAGGCCAGGAGCTGATGACGGAAAAAGAGCGGGAATTGGGCATTCACGCTGGCGATGGCGAGACCAGCATGCTGATGTACCTGTTGCCCGAGACAGTGCGAACTGACCGCTTGGTCTGCGAGTACCCTCAGGATCTGCCGGAAGACAGCCTGATTAGTCTGGAAGGGCGGATCTCTTTTGCCTGGACAACTCGCGACCTCAGCCGGAGTGGTGTCCTGGGGGATGCCACGGCCGCCACGCCGGAAAAAGGCAAACTTTTGGTGGAGTCCATGGCCGATGGCTGGGTGCGGCTGATCCGGGATCTGTACAAGTTCCAACAGCCCCAGGCTTGGCGCAAAGACCCGCTGCCAAGGTAGGGATCCCGGCAGATGTCTTTACCTTGTGAGGCTTCTGGCCAGCCCAGCCTGCTTCTCAGGAGCGGAAGCAGCGACTTTGCCAGGACGGGTGATAGGCTTGAGGGAAAGTTCCCCTAGCCTGTGAGGGGAGAGCAATGGTTCTTGCCTCAAAGCCAGCCACCCCTCCCATCCTCGAGCGGCACGACGCCACTTGGCAGGACTACCTGACCATTGGCAACCATCCCACCTTGGACTGGCAGAAGATTTCTTTTTACCAGGGCTGGTTGTGGGTCAACATGGGCAAGGAAGGGCCAGAGCACGCCTCCGTCAGCGATCTGATGACGGCCATTTTTTTCGCTTGGGCCTTTCTACACCCGGATGTGCCCCTGCAGTCCTACGGTCGCTGTCTGATTGAGTACCCAGAAACCCATGCCTGCGCCCCTGACCTAGTGCTCTACAAAGGGGAGAACATCCCCAGGTACCAAGCTGGCGAGCCGCGGCGGATTGATTTGCGTTTCCAAAGACCCCCTGACCTGGTGGGCGAGATTGCCGACACTACCCTTGCTCTCGACCTGGACGAGCAGAAGCAGCTTTATGCCAGCCTGGGCATTCCTGAGTACTGGGTCATCGATGTCAAGGGGCGGCGCGTTTTTGCCTTTGCCCTGGCCGAGGATGGACGCTATCGGGCCATTGCCCAGTCGCAGGTGCTGGCGGGTCTGCCGATAGCCCTGCTTGAGCAAGCTCTGGAACGCCTGGCCAGCCAGACCAACACTGCTGCCGCCAACTGGCTCCTGCAACAGCTCCAACGCCAGGCTTAAAGCTATCAGGGCGTTTGGGCCCGCTTGATGATGAGATGGCGGTTTTTGTCCACCGCGATCCAGCCCTGCTGGCGGAAACGGTTCAAAAGACGGGTGATGGTGACGCGGGTAGTGCCGATGGCATTGGCCAAGTCTTGGTGGGTAAGGCGCACCTGCAGGCGCACCCCTGTCGCAATTGGGGATCCCAACTCCACCGCCAATAGGGAGAGCAACTGGCGCAGCCGATCCTCCACCCGCCGCCGCCCGGCTAGGGCCAGCAGCGCTTCGGTTTGGCGCAGCCGCCGCACCAACTGCTTGAGCAGCCCCTGGCTCAGGGTTTCTGAGGCTTCCACCTCGGCTGCCGACAGCCGCAGCACGTCAACCGCTGTCAATGCCTTAGCTTGGTAGGGATCCAACATCGTCAGCGGGGATCCCAGCGGCATGGAGGGGCCGGCAAATCCCAACAGCGCCTCGCCACCATTGGGATAAAGAGTAGTCAATTGCACCACGCCTCGGCAGACAATCACCCACTCCTCGGGAAACAGGGGAATGACCTGTCCGGGAGCGTAGGGCGAGAGGCTGCGGCCTCGGTAGAGGTCTTCTAGCAATTGCCGCTCCCCTACAGGTAGACTGGCTGCAGAATAGCTGGACATGGCTTCAGGCATAGGCTGGCTCCGCTAGGGCAAACTGGGCACACTGGTCGTTGGGCTTCCCCCTGCCAATAACAGCATGGAGTTGGGGTCGAGGATAAGTGTTCCCGACAACACCTTATCGCTTGCCTCTTCGACGGAAGTAAAGGAGAGGTTATGCTTGGGTTAAGTCTTGCCACACAGAGGGCGGAACTAGGAGCGACGACGATCCGGTAGGATAGAAGTGCCAAGCTCAACCCTTCAGGAGACCTGCCGTGACGCTGATGGTTCGCGTGATCACCCCCGACCGCATCGTTTGGGATGCCCCTGCTGAGGAAGTGATCCTCCCTGCCACCTCAGGTCAGTTGGGCATCCTCACCAACCATGCCCCTCTCTTGACGGCCATCGGCAACGGTGTGATGCGGGTCAAAGCTGCCGGCAAGTGGTCGGCCATTGCCGTGATGGGTGGATTTGCGGAAGTGGAAAATAACGAGGTAACCGTTCTGGTTAACCGCGCCGAGCGGGGAGAAAAAGTGGACAAGGCCGCAGCTCAGGCCCTCTTGGACGAAGCGAGCAAAGTTTTGAATACCAGCAGCGACAAGCAGGAGCGTTTGCAGGCCAAGTTGGATCAACAGCGAGCCAGAGCTCTGCTGCAAGCGGCGGAGATGGGCAGCAAGAGCTAAGGGATCCCTGCTTCTCTGAGCAGGAGCCGACTCGGTCTCGGCAGGGGATCCTGATGGCGGCTTGGTTTACTCCGGTGGTGGTATGTTCAGTCCTACAGTTGCCGTTCGCGTCAGCGAGACGGAGTCCTTTAGCGCGTCGGCCAGCTTGAAGATTGGCCAGGTGGCAGCAGCGGCGGGCTTACCGGTGCGCACGGTGCGCTACTACGAGTCGCTGGGCCTGCTGAAGCCAACGGTGCAGCGGTCGGAGTCCAGCTATCGCCTCTTCCATCCGGCAGTGCTGGGACGGCTGGCTTTCATTCGCCGCTGCCAAAGCCTGGGGCTAAGCCTGGAAGAAATTGGCCAGATCCTGCAGGTGTACGACCAGGGGGAACAGCCCTGCCCGGAGATCCGCCAACACCTGCAGGAGAAGCTGCGTCAGATCGAAGAGCGGATGGCGGAGTTGCAAGCTCTAAAAGGCCAAATTGAAAGCCTCCTCTCCGATTGGCGGATCCCAGCGGGATCTCCAGCCGAGGATGACGTGATCTGCCCGATTTTACAAAAGCCAGAGGCCGGCGGTGACAAGGTCGGCAGCCACTACTCCACAGTTACCGACTTGGCCAGGTTGCGGGGTTGATCCACATCGGCCCCCCGGCGCAGCGCCATGGCGTAGGCAAACAACTGCAGGGGGATGACATTTAAAACTGCCGACAACAGGGGTGTGGTGCTGGGCACCTCGATGACGTGGTCGGCCTTCTCCCGCACCTGGGTATCTTCTGGGTTGATCAGGGCAATCACCCGCCCTCCCCGCGCCTGTACCTGTTCGATGTTGGAGAGCATCTTCTCGTAGACGGGATCGCGGGTGGCAATACACACCACCGGCATGCGCTCGTCGATGAGGGCGATGGGGCCGTGCTTCATCTCCCCTGCCGGGTAGCCCTCCGCGTGGATGTAGCTGACCTCTTTCATTTTCAAGGCTCCCTCCAGGGCTATGGGGGCGTTGACCCAGCGGCCTAGGTAGAGCATGTCGGTGACGTGATGGTACTGTTCCGCCAGGTGGTCGTAGAGGGCAACGTCTTTCAGAAGCAGGCTGATCTTGCCCGGCAGCTCGATCAAAGCTTGCAGGTGGGATCGGATCTGGGTCGGGCTGAGGATCCCTTTGGCCTGGGCCAGTTGCAGGGCCAGCAGGTATCCTGCCACCAGCATGCCGGTAAATACCTTGGTGGAAGCGACGGCGATCTCCGGCCCGGCGTGAATGTAGAGAACTCCGGCATCCGCCAGGCGCGTGGCCTGGGATCCGATGGCGTTGACGATGGCCAGGGTGGGGATCCCTTGGGCGCGGGCCTCGCTCATGGCCGCCAGCGTATCGACGGTCTCGCCCGACTGGGTGAGGGCCACAAGCAGGCTGTGGGGGCGCAGCACCGGCTGGCGGTAGCGGAACTCGGAGGCATGATCCACCTGCACCGGGATGCGGGCCAGGCTCTCGATAAAGTACTTGAGCACCAGGCAGGCGTGCCAGGCGGTGCCGCAGGCCACGGCATGAATCTGCTCCGTCTGGGCCAGTTGCGCCTCTGTTAGCACCAGCTCCTCTAGAGTCACCCGCCCCCCTTCCAGATCCACCCGCCCCCGCAGCGTATCGGTGGTAGTGCGCGGCTGCTCATAGATCTCCTTTTGCATGAAGTGCTTGTAGCCCCCCTTGGCCGCCGAGACGGGATCCCAGGCCACCGTGAGGGGGGTTTTGCGCAACTCCTCGCCAGTGATGCGCAGGTAGCGCACGCTGGAGTCGGTGAGGATGGCCATCTCCCCATCTTCCAGAAACACCACCCTGCGGGTGTGGCGGACAATGGCGGGCAGATCCGAGGCAACGAAGTTCTCCCCCTCCCCTTCGCCGACGACCACAGCGCCGGCGTTGCCCAGGCGGGCGGCAATCAACCGATCCGGCGCCTCCCGATCCAAAGCCACCACGGCATTTCCCCCCCGCAGTTGCCCCATGACTTTGCCAAAGGCCGTCTCGAAGCAGCCCAGCTCCTCGGTGTAGAGGCCCAGCAGTTGGGCGATGACTTCGGTATCGGTTTGGGAGCGAAAGCCAACCCCTCGCCGCAGCAGCTCTTCCTTCAGCTCCAGGTAGTTCTCCACAATGCCGTTTTGGATAACCACGATGCGCCCGCGCGCGTCGCAGTGGGGGTGAGCATTTTCTTCGCTAACACCGCCGTGGGTGGCCCAGCGGGTGTGGCCAATCCCCACCTTGGCCGTGGGCATGTTGGCGGTAAGCTTCACCAGCAGGTTGTGCAGCTTGCCGGTGGCCCGCACGATCCTCAAGCCCTCTTCTGGATCCACCGTGGCAATGCCGGCAGAATCATAGCCCCGATATTCCAAAGTGCGCAGGCCCTCCAAGAGGATGGGAGCCGCCCACTGAAAGCCCACATAGCCGACAATGCCACACATTCCTCACACCTCAACCTCAGCCACGCCAGCGGTGCAAAGCACCCTATCCGCAAAGCCTACCCCAGCTTCCGGATCCCTTCAATGGCTTTTGCCGCCGCTGCGGGAGCAGACCTCGGCAGGGATCCTGGCTTCCTCCTAGGGAACGGGCTGCTGCTCCTCAAGAGCCAGGGCAAAAGAAACGGGCGCAAAACGGAAGCGATACTCTTGGGCTGCAGCAGGCTGGATCCCGTCTTCTGTTCGCGTAAGCGGGCCGGAGGCCTTAGGGGCGCTGGAGACCAAGTTGCTCAGCCCCAACACCAGCTCTCGCAGGCCGCGGCGAAACTGGGGATCCCCCGTCAGCTCGTCGATATCGGCGGTGATCTTTTGCGCATTCTGGAAGGTGATGCGGGCCGAGTCCAGGGTTTGGCGCAAGGTCGCCAGGGTGCCCGGATCGTTGAGGTTGGCGGCAATCTGCTGCAGGTCTTCGGTAGCTTGGGACACGTTCTCCGCCGCCGCTCGCACCTCGGCCAGGATCTGGCGCACATCCGCCTGCAGTTGCGGATCCGTCAGCAGCGGGCGAACCGCGCTCGACATGGCTTGCAGATCGGCGCTCACCTGCTGGATATTTTCCAGGGCGGCACGGAGAGAGGTGCGGTTCTGTTCCACCAGAAGGGTGAACTGATCGGCAGCCGCTTGAAAACTGCGGGCCGTTCCTCTCACAGCCCCAGCCGCGTCTTGGATAGCCGTGGCAGCCGAGGTAAATTGCGACAAGTCCAGATCTTCCGTGCGCAGGGCTGCCACCTGCTTTTCCACGGTTTCTGAGAGATCGGCCACGCTGTTGGCGACGCGGGTGATCCCTTCTAGGGTGGCGTTGAGGGTAGCGAAGAACTCGTCGTTGTTGATGCGCGTTACCAGCCGATCCACCTGGATCAACAACTGGCCGAAATCTACCCCCGGTGTGCCCTCCACCACATCGCCAGCGCAGATGATTTGGCTGCGGTCGCAATCGGCTGCCAGCGGGGATCCCGCTGCCGGGGCATCGCGTCGGGGCAGGATATCCATCACCGTCTCCCCCACCAACCCCGTCTGGGTGGTAACAAACAGGGCGTCGCGGGGGATGGCCAAGGGCTGGTCGATGACCACCTGCACCTCCACTTGGGCCGCCTGGGGCAGGATGCGCTCCACCCGGCCCACGGCTACCCCCCGCAGCCGCACGCTGGAGCCTTCCGCCAGGCCGGATACGTTGGGATAGGTGACGGTAAACTGGAAGCCGCGGCTGCCGAAGCGCAGGTTGTAGATCCACAAGAACAGCCCGGCAAAGCCCAGCACCCCTGCCAGGATCAACAGGCCCACCGCCCCTTCTCGGATTGCTCGCGAACGCATTACACCTGCCCTGCCACTTGAATCGGCCCTTCTACGCTACCGCTGAAAAATTGCCGCACAAAGGGGTTATCGCACGTTTCGATCTGCTGCACGGATCCCTCCCACTGCACCCGCCCCTGGGCCAAGAGCACGATGCGGTCGGTGGCACGGTAGATGGTGCTGTGCTGGTGGGTCACCACAATGTAGCTCTCGCAAGCTTTTTTCACCTGCTGCAGATCCCGGATGAGGTCTTCAATCACTGTGGAAGCAATGGGATCCAGGCCCGCCGTGGGCTCGTCGTAGAGCAGCAGTTGCGGCTCGTCCTGGGGCAGAGAAGGATCCTCCATAATAGCGCGGGCGAAGCTGGCCCGTTTGCGCATCCCCCCCGAGAGCTCCTCCGGCAGGCTGTTCTCCTTACCCGCCAGCCCCACTGCTTCCAGCTTGGCTGCCACCAGCTCCCGAATGCGTGCCCGCGGCAGCCGCGAGTGTTCGTAGAGCAAAAACCCGACGTTTTCCTCCACCGTCAGGGAGTCGAAGAGGGCCGCCTGCTGGAATACCATGCCTACCCGCAAGGGGGGAGTGCAGTGGCCGGCCTGAATCTCCGGCAGGGGGATGCCGCACCAGAGCACTTCGCCAGCGTCGGGCTCCGTCAGGCCAGCGATGATGCGCAACAGAGTTGATTTGCCAGTGCCGGAAGGCCCCACTAGCCCCAGAGCGTCGCCCCGATGCACCTTTAGATCGACTTGGTCAAGCACCAGCGTGGTTCCAAAGCGCTTGGAGACCTGCCGTAGCTCCACCAAGGGCACGGGATCTCCCTTCCCCGCTCCAGACTGGGGTTGGGGACTCTCCGCCGGCGGCTGCTGTTGGCCGTTCATGCTGGTGCCAATGTCCTTTCTGAAGCACCTCGCCCAACACTTCCAGCAGAACTGCAAGGTCAGGGTGCCTCCCTCCCGTGGCTTGCGTTCCATTGCTAGTTTAAGAGCCGTCGCACTACGCGAACAACTTGCTGCTGTTGCCTCCAGCAGCCAAGGCTACGGAGCACCTGCCAGCCTTCGTCTCTTAGCCACCAGACCTCCCAGGTCCAGGGATCCGGAACAAGCTGTCCGTGAGGCCCCTTAGTCCGGCTGTAGCTCGGGAGCAGGCTCGGCCTCAGGCAGGGGGGCTAGGCTGGCAGGGATCCCTTCGGTCGGGTGCAACTCTCTGAGATCGGCCAGGGTCGGCTGCGGCTGTTCATCGGCTGCCGCGCAGGAGCTTGTACGCTGCGAAAAGCCCCAGACAAACAAAGGCAGCACAGCCACCACCATCCCCCATTCCGGGAGCTCAACTTGGGGGAAAAACACCTCCAGCAGCATGAGGCTTCCCACCAGGGCGATGATGGCAAAGGCAGCATCTTCTAGGCGGGAAAACTCATCCAGCCAGCGCAAAAACAAAGAGGCCATGTAGCGCATCAAGGTGATGCCGAGAATGCCGCCGAGGATGATCACCCAAGCCTTGCGGGAGACGCCCACCGAAGCGGCGATGCTGTCGAAAGAAAAGACTAGATCCGTTAGCTCTACCATCACCAGGGTTTGCCAAAAATTGGCCTGGCGGGTGATGTCTTGCTCGGATCCTTCTTCTTCCCCGCAAAAATGCTGCCAGGCCAGCCAGAGCAGGTAACAGGCCCCGAGAAACTGAGCGGGCGGATACTCCACCAGCCAAACCGCTGCAAACACAATGGCGATGCGAAAACCATAGGCACCGATAATGCCCCAGCGCAAAGCGCGATTTTGTTGCTGAGGAGTGGGCAAATGCTTGACCAAAGCCGCCAGGGCAACGGCGTTATCGGCGGAGAGGGCCGCTTCCAAAAACACCAGAGCCACCACCAAAAAGAGATCTGTCCAAGTGAAGGACTGAATTATCCCTTGAACAAAAGCCACAGTGGTATCTATTGCCTCAATTGACATAGCAGCAAGCTTCACGTACGCCGGTCAAAAAAAATCGTTCGTTCGGTGCAGCCAACTCCAGACCGCTATCCCAGATCTATCGACAACCCCTTCCAGGAGATTTTTAGGGTCGTTGTCGTTGAGGAAGCGCCCCAAAGACACCTGACAAAAGATACCTGGAGAAGGGATCCATCCCTCAATTCTTGGCAACAGCCTCCCAGCGGAGAAATCCAAAACCCCAGCATGGCCCGAGTATAGCTTGTCCGGCTCAGGATCGTTTTACATTTCTTAACCTTCTCTCTCCTCAGGGGGGGCAGGCGAAGGCAATCGCGCCGCCAGCCGTTGTCCACAGCGTAGGATCTGGCCTGCCAAAATGGCCGCCCCAAAGCCATTGTCGATGTTCACCACTCCCACCCCCGCCGCACAAGAGTTAAGCATGGTCAGCAGGGCAGCCAAACCTTGGAAGCTGGCCCCGTAGCCGATGCTGGTGGGCACAGCGATTACCGGACAGTCCGCCAGGCCGGCTACCACGCTGGCCAAGGCCCCTTCCATGCCCGCCACCACAATCAGCACATCGGCTTCCAGGGCGGCGCGGTGGTGCAACAGGCGATGGATCCCGGCTACCCCCACATCCCAAAGGCGCTTGACCGTAAACCCGCAAAGCTCGGCGGTGAGAGCGGCCTCTTCGGCTACCGGCACATCGGCGGTGCCAGCGGAGATCACGCTAATCTGACCGGGATGGCTGAGCGCCTTTTGGGGAGGGATCCAACACAGACGGGCCACCTCGGAATACTGTGCCTGGGGCAAGCGGCAGCGGATCTGGGCGTACACCTGGGCCTCAACGCGGGTGGCCAAAGCCAGGGATCCCTGCCGGTGCAGCCGTTCCAGGATCTGGGCAATTTGCTCAGGGGTTTTGCCCGGCCCCCACACTGCTTCGGGAAAGCCCGTGCGCAAGGGGCGGTGGTGATCCACGCGGGCGAAGTCTCCCACTGTCTCGAAGGGCAGAAAGCGACAGGCTTGCAGGGCTTGATCGGGAGAGAGCCTCCCTTGAGCCACCGCCTGCAACAGTTCTCGCAAGCTTTGGGTTGGGTCGGCCATAGCTAGGGGATTGAGCAGCTCTACTGGGCCAAAGACCCGCGTGGGAAAAACAACACCGGATGCCAACTTTGCCGCAGGATCTCGCCAGTGAGGCTGCGAACCGACCACTCCCAAAAGCTGCCCACCCGCGGAGAGGCGGTGGCGATGGCAGTTACGTCCTCGGCTGCAGCGGTGGCCAGGATCTCCTGCAGCGGCGATCCCACCCGTACCAGGGCCCGCACCTGCAGCGGCTGCACCTGCTCGCTCAACGGCCCGACTACCTGAGCCAAATCGGCCTCAGCCTTGCGTTTGAGCACCTCCACCGGCGTTCCCTGGTTGCGGCGGGCGCTGGGATCCACCACATAGAGCAGGGTAACCGATTGGCACTGGGAAGTCCCCGGCAGCAGTTGGCCGAGACGGCTGAGCAGTTGCCGGCGCGGCTCCTCAAAGTCAAAAGGCACTAGGAGAGAGCGAAATAGGTGGCGGCTGCGCAGGCGCAGCTCCTCGAGGGTAAAGACGGCCAGCAGTTGCGGGCGCATCACCAGCAGGGGGATGTTCAACCTAGGCAGCAGCTCCACGGTGGTGCTGCCAAACAGTTTTTCGGTGAGCAGGTTGTGGATCCCCATGCCGGTGATCAGCAGGTCGGAGCTGTAAGTTTGGATCCCTTTTAAAATCAGATCCACCGGCTGGCCCACCTGCACCAAAACCTTAGCCTCCAGCCCCTCCGGAATGGTGCCCAAAAGCTGGCGAAACTGGGCCTTCTTGGTTTCTATTTTGGGGGTGGGGTCTTCGGGAAGGCCGATATCGTCATCTTTCCAAATCAGGCTGTGCAAGAAAACAAGGCGTTGAATGCCGTTGCTGTGTAGGGCATCTAAGCACTTGCCAAACCTTTGCAGGCCATCTTGGCAATCGGTTGCAATTAAAACGTTTTTAAACATGAGAGGATAAAGAGAGCAGTGGCCAAACTCGGCTGAAGCTGTCAGCTATCCTAAGCTAACACCCCCCTGCCTTGCTCTTGGAATTGCCGGAGGAACCAGGCACCAGCGGGTTTGCCTTTAGCGATAGGGATCCGCCAAGTTGCGAAACTGGGTGTACTGGCTTTCAAACAAAAGGCGCACGGTGCCGGTGGGGCCGTTGCGGTGCTTGGCGATGATCACCTCGGCAATGCCGCGATCGCTGGTGTTGGGATCGTAGTACTCCGGGCGGTAGATCATCATCACCACATCGGCGTCCTGCTCGATGCTGTTGTGTACCAGCAGGCCGTTGGCCACAAAGTTGTGGTGGCGGGGCATTTCGATGTCGTAGACCGGCTGGGGCTCCCCCGGCTCGCTAATCGACACCACCGGATCCCAAATCAACCCCTCCTGCACCACCACGGCTACTTCCTCTTCCAGTTGCAGCTCGTCGAGGGTTTTCCATCCCTCTGGCGTCAAAAAGGGATGGGTACCGGTGGCGCGAATGGAGAAATTGAGGCGGGTTTTCAGAAGGCAGGTGGGCTGTCGGCCACTGCAAAACACCTTCACCGGCTGTTGGGGCACCAGGCGCCCGCGCCCGTTGAGGCTGAGCAAGCGGGGCAGTTCTGCTGAGGCTGGCAGGGCCGCCAGTTGTTCCAGCCGCCAGAGCTTGCCCCGATCCACGTCCATCACCTGAGTATCCCCCGCCAGGCAGCCGGATTCCCGCAGATCTGCCAGTTGCGGACGCTTATCGGAGCGCGACTCCACTGCCCGGCTGAGCTGAGAGAGCACCAGCACCGGCACCATCAGCTCTTTGGCCAGTGCCTTGAGGCCGCGGGTGATGCGCGACAGCTCCTGTACTCGGTTGTCGGCGGCGGATGCCTGCATCAGTTGCAAGTAGTCGATCAACACCAGCCCCAACGTTCCTCCTTGCTCCGCCTGCAAGCGCCGCGCCTTAGAGCGAATCTCCGTAACGGTGCAATCGGGAGTGTCGTCGATAAACAGGGGCAGTTGCGACAAAAAGCCAATCGCCTGCCCCAGACGCTGCCACTCGTGCTCGCTGATGCGCCCCGCGCGCAGGCGGCTGCTGTCGATGCGGGCCTCGCTGGCCAAAAGCCGCTGCACCAGTTGCTCCCGCGACATCTCTAGACTGAAAATGGCCACCGGCTGCCTGACGTAGGCGGCTACATTTTGGGCAATATTAAGGGCCAAGCTGGTTTTCCCCATCGAGGGGCGACCGGCCAAGATCACCAGATCCGAGCGTTGCAGGCCCTGGGTCAGGTTGTCCAGGTCGATGAATTTGGTCGGGATCCCAGGGATCTGAGCCCCGCTCTGGAACTTCTCCTCCAGATCCGAGAAGATGTTCACCAAAACCTCAGAAGCAGGGATGAGGCTGCGCTGCACTCGCTCTTGGGTGAGGGCAAACACCTGCTGCTCCGCCTGATCCATCACCTGAGACAGGGGCTGGCTGGTGTCGTAGGCCAGACGAGCCAGGGTGTTGCTCACCTGGATCAACTGGCGGCGCATGTATTTGTCCACCACCAGGCGGGCGTACTGGTCAATGTTGACGCTGCTAACCGTTTGCTCCAGCAGACGACGAATTGCCCCTGTCCCCCCCACCCGCTCCAGAAGGTGGTGATCCGCCAGCCAGGCAGAAACCGTCATCAGATCGGTGGGTTGGCCTTGGCTGTGCAGATGCAGGGCAGCCCGGTAGATTTCCTGGTGGGCCGAGAGGTAAAACATCTCGGGACGCAGGAACTCCACCACCCGGGCCAATGCCTCGGGATCGAGAAGAATAGCCCCCAGGATCTCCTCCTCAGCCTCTATGTTTTGAGGCGGAAGCCGATCCCCACCTGTCAAGTCGTAATCGCTGATCACCACCAGCCAGGATAGAAAAACCAACCCAGCTCCACACTAGCCAGCTGCTTGGCCGAGCACCTTAAGCAGCCAGGCCCAGCTTTACTTGCTATCTCCCATTGCCCCCTAGGATTTCTCTCTCACTCAGGCGTGACCTGAATGCGCAGCGTGGCTGTTACTTCTGGGTGCAGCTTCACTTGCACCAGGTAAACCCCAGTTTTCTTGATCTCCTCGTTGAGCAGGATGTTACGGCGATCGATATCCAGGCCGCTGGTGGCCAGCACCACCTCGGCAATGTCGGTGGTGGTCACTTGCCCGAAGAGCAAATCCTTTTCGCCCACTTTCTTGCGGATGACAAAGCGACCGATGGTCTCCAAAGCCTTCTTGTAGTTTTCCGCCTGCTGCTTCTCCGCCAATTTGCGGGCAGCTTCCTGCTCCCGACGCATCTGCTGCTCCTTGAGAAGCCCAGGCGTAAGCCGCACCGCCATCTGCCGCGGGAAAAGGTAGTTGCGGGCGTAGCCAGGCTTGACACTCACCACCTCTCCGGGGCTGCCCAAGCCCGGGATCGCCTGGCGCAGCATAACCTGCACGTTACGTTTAGCCATGGAGGAAAGCACTGATTTTCTCGACAGCCTTTCATTCTAAGCATTTGCCAAGCTGATGTCAGCCCAAAGAGCTCGGAAAGCTCAGCCGGCCCCAGAGCCCAGCCGTAGGCCCTTGAATCCGGGGGTCTTCACGCCGCGTTTCCTCGATCGAGGGTATTCTCCCCTGCAAGGGCTCCCTGGAAAGAGCGACAAGGGAGACTAGCTACAGACAGAAATAACCTGATTTTAACCTCACGTTAACCAAAAAGGATGAACGTTATATTACATTAACGGCAAGAACCAGAGTGGCAAGGGTCTTTAACGGGATCCCTTGTTTTTTTGAGATCAGCCCGGCTTGAGCAGGTTCTGAGGTTAGAGCACTCAGAGTTGGATCGAGACACCATCTTCATCTGGGAGATTTCTGTATGTTGATGCTGCGCTCCTTGGGACGTCGTTCTTTCCTGAAGTCCGTCTCTGCCACGGTTGCTGGGTTTGTGGCCAGCCAGGCAAATTGGCAGCGGGTATTTGCTCAGCAGACCGTAACCATCAACGGCGCTGGAGCTACTTTCCCGGCTCCCATCTACCAAACTTGGGCTCAAGAATTTGGCAAGAAAAACCCCAACATCCAAGTCAACTATCAGTCGGTGGGGAGCGGTGCCGGGCGGCGGCAATTTGTGGCTCGCACTGTCGATTTCGGCGCCAGCGACAGTGTGCCGCGTCCCGAAGAGATCAGCCAGATCGAGAGTGAAGCCAACCCTCCCAAGGGCATGGTGGCCGTGCCGATGGTGGGGGGGGCAGTGGTGGCAGCCTACAACATCCCCGGCGTGGGCCCCGAAATTCGCCTCTCTCGCCTAGCGCTGGTAAATATCTTCTTGGGCAAAATTAAGAACTGGAACGATCCGCTGCTGGCTGGCCTTAATCCAGGGGTGACTTTCCCGGATTTGCCGATTACCGTTGTGCACCGCTCCGACGGCAGCGGCACCACCGACATCTTTACCACCCACCTCAACGCCATTAGCCCGGAATGGCGGCAAAAAGTGGGTCGTGGCTCTTCCGTGAACTGGCCAACCGGGGTAGGAGCTCGCGGTAACGAAGGTGTTTCCGAGCAGATTAAGCAGATCCCTGGCGCGATTGGCTATGTGGAGTTCGGCTTCGCCAAGCTCAACAACCTGAACATCGCTCGCCTGGAAAACCGGTCGGGCAAGTTCGTCACCCCCAAAGTTGAGACGGAGCAGGCGGCACTGGCCAGAATCAAGCTTGACGAGCGGCTGTTGGGGGTTGACCCGGATCCCGCCGGGGAAGACTCCTACCCCATTGTGGGCTACACGTGGATCTTGGCCTACAAAGTCTACCCCAAAGCTGAAACCTCCAAAGCTGTCAAGGAGTTTCTCCGCTACGGCCTCACGGAAGGGCAATCCTTCGCGGAGCCGCTGGGCTATGTGCCCTTGCCGGAAGAAACGCGGCAGAAAGCTCTGGCTGCTCTGGAAAACATCACGCCGTAAAAGTTGGTACCTCCTACTCGGCAGATGACCACTACTTTTTCTTCAGAGAGCAGTTCTCTATTTCGGCCCCGGCCCGTCTTCCAGCGCCGGCGCGACTGGTTGTTCATCTGGGCAACGCGGATTGCCGTCTTTTTCTCGGCTTTGCTGCTGTTGTGGATTGCCCTGGAGATTGGGATCCAGTCGCTACCTGCCATTCAGAAGTTCGGGCTGGGCTTTTTCTGGGGCACCACCTGGGATCCTGTTGAGAACAACTACGGCGCTTGGCCCCAGATCTACGGCACCCTGGTGACTTCTCTGATTGCCCTGATCGTGGGCGTTCCTTTTAGCTTCGGCATCTCCATCTTTTTGAGTGAGGACTTTTTGCCCAAGTCTTTGCGCACAGTCTTGATCATCGTGGTGGAGCTGCTGGCAGCCATTCCCAGCGTGGTCTACGGCATTTGGGGGTTGTTTATCTTCATTCCCTTCTTTCGCCCGATTCAGATGTTCCTGTTCCAGAACTTCAGGTGGTTGCCCATTTTCAGTACGCCACCGGTGGGGCCGGGGATGCTGACGGCAGGGGTTGTCTTGGGGATCATGATCATCCCCATCATCACTGCCATTGCCAGGGAAGTGCTGGTGGCCGTTCCGCCGGAGTTGCGGGCGGCTGCCTATGCGATGGGGGCCACTCGCTGGGAAGCCATCTTTGGGGTTGTGCTGCCGGCGGCCATTGGTGGCATGCTAGGGGCGGTGGTTTTGGGTTTGGGACGTGCCTTGGGGGAGACGATGGCAGTGGCGATGCTGATCGGCAATGCCCGCGGTATTAGCGTCTCGCTCCTAGCTCCTGCCAGCAACATCCCGGCCCTGTTGGCCAACGAGTTCGCAGAAGCAGGCCCTGAGCAGGTGGCAGCGCTCATGTATGTGGCCTTGATTTTGTTGGCCATCACTCTGGTAGTTAACATTGCGGCGGAGCTGATGATACGCCGTGTCAAGTTCGCGTTGACAGCTTCGCGGGAGTAGAGGAACATGACGACGCAAGTTCAGGCGGTAGAGCAAGGCAATTTGTTCAAGCGCAGAGCAAAGTCCTGGCGGCGCGTCTTCTTGGATGTAGGAATGACAGCGCTGACAGTTTTCTCCAGCCTCTTTGCCATTTTCGTGCTGGTTCTTATCCTCTACTACGTTTTCACCAGAGGCATCGAGCGCTTGAACTGGCAAGCGCTGACCCAACTTCCCCCTCCTCCCGGCGATCAGGTGGGCGGATTTGGCAATGCGGTGCTGGGGACGGTTATTGTGGTGTCGATTGCTATCGCCATTACCTTCCCCATCGGACTGTTTGCTGCCATCTATCTCTCGGAGTTTGGCCAAAACAGACCTATAGCTTCCTTTCTGCGCTTCATCATCAAGGTGTTGACAGGGGTTCCCTCTATCATTGCCGGGGTGTTTGCCTACGGGGTGCTGGTGCTCTCCACCAAGACCTTCTCGGCCCTCGCCGGCGGGATGGCTCTATCGGTGTTGACTCTGCCTATCATTATTTTGTCTTGTGAAGAGGCGCTGCGCCTGGTGCCGGCAGATACGCGGGCTGCTGCCTATGCGCTGGGGGCTTCGCGGGTGCAGACGGTGTTTCGCGTGGTGTTGCCGGCAGCTCTGCCGGTGATCCTGACGGGGGTGACGTTGGCCATTGCCCGCGCTGCGGGTGAGACGGCGCCCTTGATCTTCACTGCTTTGTTTAGCTTCCTCTGGCCCAGCGGTCTGTTAAAGCCAGTAGCTTCACTGGCTGTGTTGATCTACAACTTTGCCCTCGTTCCTTTTGAAAACCAGCAGAAGATTGCCTGGGGAGGGGCTTTGGCTCTGGTGATTTTGGTGTTGATCACCACGGTCAGTTTCCGGCTCATCGTCAGTCGTCGGCAGGAAACCATCACCATCTAATCCCTCTCACCTGTTTCTTTCTCAATCTAGGCTTTGCAGTGACGTTATCTCCTTCGGTACTCCTATGCGCTCTCCACTCTCTGACAAGTCCGGCTCTCCTGAGAAATCCACCCGTTTGGAGGTTGAACTAGAGACGCGGGATTTGAGCGTCTACTACGGCTCCCACCTAGCGGTTAAGCAGGTTTCCCTGAAGATCCCGAAAAATCACATCACAGCCTTCATTGGCCCCTCAGGCTGCGGCAAGAGCACCATCTTGCGCTGCTTCAACCGCATGAACGATCTCATCCCGGGTGCAAGGGTAGAAGGCTCGGTCATTTTTCACGGGAAAAATATCTACGACCCTGATGTGGATCCCTCCGAGGTGCGCCGGCGGGTTGGCCTGGTGTTTCAGAAGCCCAACCCCTTCCCCAAATCCATCTACGACAACATTGCCTTTGGGCCACGGATCAACGGCTATCAGGGGGATCTGGACGAGCTGGTGGAGCGTACGTTGCGCCAGGCCGTTCTCTGGGATGAGGTAAAAGACAAGTTGAAGATGAGCGGCCTTTCCCTCTCCGGCGGACAACAGCAGCGCCTCTGCATTGCCCGCACCTTGGCCATTCAGCCGGAAGTGATCCTGATGGACGAGCCCTGCGCCTCGCTAGATCCCATTTCGACGCTGCGCATTGAGGAGCTGATGAAGGAATTGGGGCGTCGCTACACGATCATCATCGTCACCCACAACATGCAGCAGGCGGCGCGTGTGTCCGACTTCACGGCTTTCTTTAACACCGAGGTGGACGACGAAGGGGTTCGCTACGGACGCATGGTGGAGTTTGACCGCACCGAGAAGATCTTCAACTCTCCCGCCAATCGCGAGACGGAAGAATACGTGAGTGGACGCTTTGGCTAATCCCCCGCCCATTTCTGCTGGCGCCAAGCCAGATCTGGTCGAGAGGGATCCCGCTCTCCTATCCTGAGAAATTGAAAATCGGGTAGGAGCTGTTAACAGCAGTAGTGAGATGGCCGAGCGGGTGCGCCTGGATAGCTGGTTGGTGGAGCGGGGATATTTCTCTTCCCGCCAGCAGGCCCAGCGCGCCATCCTCGCAGGCGAAGTTCTCCTCAATGGGGTGCGGGCGGAGAAGGCTGGAGCCTGGGTGAGCGGGGATCCCGTAATCCACATCCAGTGTAAGCCTGCTTTTGTCTCGCGAGGGGGAGAAAAGCTGCAGGGGGCGCTGCAGACCTTCTCTGTTCAGGTGCAGGGCCGTATTTGTTTGGATGCGGGCATCTCCACGGGGGGCTTTACCGATTGCCTACTCAAACAGGGGGCCCAGCGAGTCTATGGGGTGGATGTGGGCTATGGGCAGTTGGCCTGGTCTTTGCGAACCGACCCGCGGGTGATCCTCAAAGAACGAACCAACTTGCGCCACCTGCAGCCGGCCGATCTCTACGGAACCGAGGTGCCCACCCCAAGCTGGGCGGATTTGGCGGTGGTGGATCTCTCTTTTATTTCCCTAACCAAGGTGTTAGATCCTTTGTGGAAGCTGTTGCGGTCGCCGCGGGAGGCTCTGCTGCTGGTCAAGCCCCAGTTTGAGGCGGGCCGAGGCCAGGTGGGCAAAAAGGGAGTCGTGCGGGATCCGACCATCCATGCCCGCGTGCTGCAGACGGTAATGCAGGCGGCAGTGGCCCGCGGCTGGCAGGTGCAGGGCTATACCTGGTCGCCCATCACCGGCCCTGCCGGCAACATCGAGTACTGGCTCTGGCTGGCGGAAGGAGAAGGGATCCCTCTCCCCGACACCGGTGCGCTACAACAGATGGGCGAACAGGCAAGAATAGCCTTGCACCCATAAAGCGGCACATTTGTCAATACATCATTATGCTCAATTGAGAACGATGAGCGCAGCCATTGAAGAATTGTTTCAGGAAGGGATCCGGCGCTACGAGGCGGGGGAAGCAGCCAAGACGCTGATCCCTTCCTTTGAGGCTATCTGTAAGGGATCCCCGAAGGCGGCAGCAGCCTGGACTTGCCTGTCTTGGCTCTATCTTTTGGAGGGGCAAGCGGAAAAAGCCCTGAAAGCCGCCCAAACTGCCGTGAAGCTGGATCCGGTGGACGCCCAGCCGCGGGTGAACTTGACTTTGGCGATGCTGGAGCTGAAAAAAACGGGGGTACGCCAGCAGGTGGAGACCATCAAGCAAATCTTGGCGCGGGATCCCGAGCAGATCGAGGGGGTCAAATCCAACTTGGCAGAGGGAGGGAAGCGCCGTCCCGCTTGGCCTCACCTGAGCAAGATGCACCAGTGGCTATTTGAAGAAAATTAGGCAGGCTTGACCCAATTTTGCAACAAGAATTTAGGAAAATCTAGAGCTTGTCAATTTAATCTGCAACTTTTAACAATATTCTCATAGAGTTGGTGCTAGACTTCTCTTACCAAATCGCAAGACGGTATTTATTCACCGCTGTGAGCTAGCTTGCATCACACCCAAGCCTATGGATTGGTTGGGCTTTGAGGAGATGCGAGGGGTTTGGTGCATCCTAGTTCTGTTTGATGTGACACTCCTTGCACTGACTTGCATTGAAATTGAGTCCTGCTTTTGATTTTTTGGCTGTAAAGTGGAGGAACTTTAAGATGAACCGTCAGACTGTCTGGGTTAAAGGCGAGACCCGCAACCACCAGGGCCACTTCATCCCTCAATCCGAATATACGTTGGTCGATGTTGACCAAAATGGCTGGGCGCTGATCTGTGTTGACAATGCCCGCTGCTATTATGTGGATCCCGAGCAACTCCGCTTTGAGGCAGGATGAGGTCTGCTGCTGCCCATTGAGAGCTTGCTGACGAGGGTTTCCTAGGAGAGCAGCATCCTCCCCATGCCTTTGGGCGTGGGGTTTTTGTCTCTTTATCAATTTATCAATACATAGGGTCTGGTTGGTCGCAGACCCTTTTGCCTCCACTCAGAGAAATCACAAAAGCTACGACGAACTGCGCTCACGCATGGCTTCGGCCAGCAATTGGGCCACCTCGGGGCGGGAGAACTCGGGCGGGGGGATCTCGCCGCGGCGCAGCATTTCCCGCACCTTGGTGCCCGACAGGTGGATGCGCTGGTGGGGTTGGCTAGGGCTGGTCTTGGCCGTGGCCATGGTGCCGGTGACGGTGCAATAGAAGGCGTGTTCAAACTTGAGGGGGATGATGCCCAGTTCCTCAGGACGGAACTCATCGAAAATGTGCTGGGCATCGTAGGGGCCGTAGTAATTCCCCACCCCGGCATGATCCCGGCCCACAATGAAATGGGTGCAGCCGTAGTTTTTGCGAATGAGGGCGTGGAAGATGGCTTCCCGCGGGCCGGCATAACGCATGGCCGCAGGGTTGATGGCCAAAATGACCCGCTCCTTGGGGTAGTACTTTTCAATCAGCACCTCATAGCAGCGCATGCGCACCTCGGCGGGAATGTCGTCGCTTTTGGTGGCCCCCACCAGCGGGTGGAGAAACAGCCCGTCCACGATTTCCAGCGCGCACTTCTGGATGTACTCGTGGGCGCGGTGGATGGGGTTGCGGGTTTGAAAGCCGACAATCGTTTTCCAGCCTCTTTCCCGAAACAGTTGCCGCGACTGAGCCGGGTCGATCTGGTAGGCCGGGAAAAGGGGATGGGGATCCCGCTGGAAGAGAGTTACAGGACCAGCCAAATAGACGGATCCCTGTTCGTAGAGCACCTTCACCCCCGGATGCTGCTCATCGGTGGTGCGGTAGACCTGCTGCGCTTCGCGGGTTTTGTCGTAGGTGAACTTCTCGGTCAATTCCAACAGGCCCAAGAGCCTGCCCTCGCCGTTGGCCAGGGCAATGGTCTGCCCTTCCTTGAGATCGGCGGCTATCTCGGCAGCAACCGGCAGCGTCACCGGCAGCGACCAAGCCAGGCCATTGGCCAGATGCATCGTCTCCAGAACCGACTGGTAATCTGCCCGCCCCATGAAGCCGGTGAGCGGGCTAAAGCCCCCAATGGCGATCATCTCCAGATCCGACTGAGCCCGCTCGTCGAGGTAGAGGATGGGGCAGTGTTCAGCTTTGGAGCGCAGCTCTTGTGCCTGCTCGGGCGGGGCAATGCGGTTAACCAAAGTGCCCCCATGGGGCGGAATGGCATCGCAAGAAACAGTCATCTTCGCCTGGGATGAAGTCATAGCGTGAAGACCAGAACGGCAACCGAGCAGACAGGGATCCCTAACCCTACACCCTTCTTTCCTCGGGTGCAATCCAGGATAGTACCCACTGCCTAGTCCAGCATGTAGGGCGGCATATCTTCGTCGGTGGGCGACACATTGTCGAAGATGGGCCGATTCATGATCTTCTTCTGCGCCTGCAGCGGGGAAGCGGAGGGTTGGGGCCTAGCCGGGAGTGGAGCTTGTCCTCGGCGGCTTTGCAGTTCCTGAATGGTCTTGGCCCGCTCGTCTGCCACCGCCTGCAACTGGGCCAGCGCCTTCTGCAATTCGTCCCGATGGGCAGTGACTTGCTCAAGCTGAGCTTGCAAGGCAGAGACTTTGTTTTGGTAGTCCTGCAAGCGTTGTTGAGCTTCAGCCAGTTGGCTTCTGAGAGTTGCAATTTCTGGCGATTCTGGGGCTGGTTCTGTAGGAGACTGAGAAGACATCGTTGTCGGCTCCTCGCCCGTGGGAGTAGATTCTGCAGAGGTGGGCTCTGAACTGGTTTTAGCACTGGCCTTGCGCCGAGTGCGGGAAGTTTCTCCTGAAGAAGGAAAGAGGCTACGGTTCGATCCAGTCACAAGAGCACCTCATGTTCGACAAACTGCACCAATCGCTGACACACCACCGAGCCAGGCCGATAGTCCATGACCGTCAAGCCGTAGTCAAAAGCGGTGCGCAAATCGCTGCTATCTGGAATGGTAACGGGTGAAAGCACATCCGCAAAAATCTGTTGCGCTTGCACATACAATTGCCCGGTATGGGATCCCGACCAGATGCCCCCCGGCAAGTAGCGGTCGTCCAGCATGGTCAAGACAGCACGGGCCTGGCTCAACTGACCTTTCAGGGTCTCAATGTAGCGTAGGGTCACCTCTGTACAGGAGAAATCGGCGCGGTTGAGCCGGGTCGGGATCAACACCCGCTGGGCTGCCCGCAGGGCGTTGGCCGTGAGGGCATTCAGTTCCCCCGGCGTATCGAGAAAGATAAAATCGTAATCCGGCAGCAAGGGATCCAACTGGTGCTGCAACAGGTGTTGCCCTGCATCGCCGGCAGCCGCCAATTGGGCCGCCACTTCCGCCATGGTGCTGTGGGAGGGCGCCACATCCACCCCCTTGTCGGTGCAGTAGATCACCTCTTCCAAAGAGCATCGATGCTGCGGGTGCAAGCTGGCCCAGACTGTTTCCTCGGGGGGCAGGGATCCCACCTCTTCCAGGTAAAAGCTGCTGGCGGTGGCCTGGGAGGTGAGATCGATGAGCAGAACTCGGTAGCCCCGTTGAGCCGTTAACTGGGCCGCGTGGACGCAGAGGGTGGACTTGCCGGTGCCCCCTTTATTGTTGGTAAAAGCCAGGACGCGTGCCATCCGCTTCCCCAGAATTTGTTTCAGCTGCTTCCGGTTTCCCGATTCCCCTCAGCCAGATTGGGTCAGGTGCCCCCGCAGCAGTCTATGCTATTGGGTGTAGCCTGGTGGAGGACAACCATGCGCGATGTACTGGCGATTATCCTGGGCGGTGGGCGTGGCACCCGACTTTATCCCCTGACCAAGCGCCGTGCTAAACCTGCTGTGCCTCTGGCAGGCAAGTATCGCCTCATCGACATCCCGGTTAGCAACTGCATCAATTCCGATATCGACAAAATCTACGTCCTCACCCAGTTCAACTCCGCCTCCCTCAACCGCCACATCGTCAACACCTACCGCATGTCCCCCTTCACAGGCGGCTTTGTGGATATTTTAGCGGCCCAACAAACGCCCGATAACCCGGATTGGTTTCAGGGCACTGCCGATGCTGTGCGCCAATATCTCTGGCTGATGGACTCCTGGAAGCCACGGGACTTCCTCATCCTATCTGGGGATCACCTCTACCGCATGGACTACCGCCCCTTCATCCACCATCACCGGCAGACCGGAGCCGATGTGACGCTGGCGGTGCTCCCTTGCGAAGAAAAAGTGGCCTCAGGTTTTGGCTTGCTCAAGATCGGCGAGAACGGTCGCATTGTCGATTTCAAGGAAAAGCCGCAAGGGGAGCTGCTGCAAGCCTGCCGGGTCGATACCCAAGCCCTCGGCCTTAGCCCGGAAGAGGCCAAGGCCAAGCCCTACATTGCCTCGATGGGAATCTACGTATTCCGGCGGGAAGCCCTCATCGAGATGCTGCAGGTGAAGGAGCACACCGACTTCGGCAAAGAGGTGCTGCCGGCAGCCGTTGGCAAGTACCACCTGCAGGCCTACCTCTTCAAGGGGTATTGGGAAGACATCGGCACCATCGAGGCCTTCTACCGCGCCAACCTGGCGCTGGTGCAGCAGCCCAACCCGCCTTTTAGCTTCTTTGACAGCGAAATGCCCATCTACACCCGTCCGCGCTTTTTGCCCCCCAACAAGATCCTCGATTCCCACATTGTCAACTCCATGATTGCCGACGGCTGTATCATCAAAAATGCCCAAATTCGCAATTCCATCATCGGCATTCGCAGCCGCCTGGAAGCCAACACCATCATAGAAAACACCCTCGTCATGGGGGCCGATTACTACGAGTCGGCAGAAGAGCGGCAGGCCAAGCTGGAGGCCGGGATCCCACCGGTGGGCATCGGCGCCAACTCCCACATCGTCAACGCCATCGTAGACAAGAACGCCCGCATCGGGCGCAACGTCCGCATCCTCAACAAGGATCACGTCAGCGAAGCGCAGCGGGAAGAGGAAGGGATCTGGATCAGCAATGGCATCGTCACCATCATCAAGGACTCGGTGATCCCGGACAACACCGTCATTTGATCGGGGGAGGTCGGCTCTGGCCAAGAACCTGGCCGGCGAGCGCTGAGGAGGCGCTGTTAGGCAAGATGAAGAGGAATCAAGAGGCCTTTGCCATTACGATAGATTACGATAACTATTGAGAGCTTTAAAAACAGATTGTGAGATCCCTTGAGCGTGCTGAACAGGATTTCCTCGGTTGCCGACCTAGAAGTTTACGATCCGCAATTTATTGCTCGTTACTACCGCTGGCGCCTGCCGCAAGTGATCGGTCGGGCGCTGGCCATTCTCTGGCCCTTTCTCTGGTTCGTCCTCTGTCTGCGCTGGGATCAGCTTTGGGGGCAGGGCGATCGCAAGGTGCCCCAGCGGGCAGAGCAGTTGCGCAAGCTGCTCACCGACCTAGGGCCCACCTTCATCAAGGTGGGGCAGGCCCTCTCGACACGACCGGACTTGGTGCGCAAAGACTACTTGGAAGAGCTGACTAAGCTGCAGGATCAACTGCCCAGCTTTCCTTCCCAGGAGGCGTTTGCCCGCATTGAGTCAGAGTTGGGCCGTCCGATTAGCGAAATTTACGCCCAGATCTCTTCCGAGCCGGTGGCCGCCGCCAGCTTGGGCCAAGTTTACAAAGCGCAACTGCACAGCGGCGAATGGGTGGCGGTCAAGGTACAGCGGCCCCGCCTACGGGAGCGGCTGAGCCTAGATCTGTACCTCATCCGCTGGGCCTCCACCTGGCTGGGCCCTTGGTTGCCCTTGAACCTGGGCAACACGTTGACAGCGGTGGTGGATGAATTTGGTTACAAGCTCTTTGAGGAGATCGACTACCTGCAGGA
>NZ_JANSIY010000005.1:0-4000 GCF_047462295.1 Synechococcus sp. H60.3
AGGATTCCGGCACTCATCTCCTGGGCCTCGATAGGCGCGATTTTCCGACCAATGAGAGCGTTGACAATGGTGGACTTGCCTGAAGAGGTGGTGCCAATGGTGGCAATCCGGAAGGAGGGCTTCCGCAGGCGGGCATCGGCCTCTTCGTAGACAACCCGAAAGTCCTCCAGCTTCTCCAGCAGCACGGAGTTGCTGACTACGTCGTGGTATTCGTTAACGATCCCAGCGGTGAGGTTGCCGAGGTCAAATAGTGAGTCTCTCGCGGTCTGCAAAGCTACCGAGGGATCCATAGAATCAAGCCGGTGATGCGCTCCATCAGATAGGGTTGAAGATGACATGCCAACAGTTCTCAAGCCGCTTCGCTGGCATTATATCCATCTTGCTGATACCGTCGTTCGTTTCCTTCGCATTGTTTTCAGCGTTCTTCTTGCCAGCAATGCTCATTCAGTAGCATAAAAAACAGTTCTAAAAGGCACAGAGCTGCCGGCACTTCTGGGATCAGCGAGAGCTAGTTTGGCAGATGGAGCCGCAAGCCTATCTCCTCCCGGCTAGAGCCAGCAAGCAGTTGAGAGGATTGCCAGATTGCTTAAGATGAGACTGCTGAGTCCGAACTCCTTCTCCCTGTAAATGATGGATGGATCCTTGCAATCTTTCTTCGCCTCTGCCACCCAGGTGGGGCTGGGGGTGGCGGGTCTGCTGGCTCTGCTTACCCTGCTGGCCTGGCTCCGCAACTGGCCGTGGAAGTTTTCGCTGGTGGGCTACACGGCCTTTACGCTGGTTTTGACGGCGGGCTGTTTTGCCCTCAGTTTGGGGCCGATCTTTCGCTCCCGCATTCCCGGCGCTGCCCCCTACACCACGGTCTATGACCAAGGGGCAGAGCGGGCGGTCATCGCCGTCAGCCCGGACATTACCCCAGAGCACCTGATCCTCACGCTGAAGCAGGCGGCCAGCGATTTGGCGTCCTCCGGTCGCTTCTCCACCGGCTCGCCGGTATTTACCCTGCAGGCCCGCACCGTCATCCATCCTGAGCCGGGCGTCTCCGAGCCCTTACTTTTGGGCACGCTGCAACAGCCGCTGGGGAAACGCCTGCGCACCCCGGAAGAACAGCAGCAGCAGCAGATCCGGCTGGAGGAAGAAGCTTTTGCCCGGCTGCGCAAGCTGGTCCAAGTTCAAGCTGCGGCTTCCCCCGCTGAGGGTGGGTTAGAAGAGCTCCCTTTGTCCCAGTCCTGAGCGCTAAGCCAGCGACGCAGATCCCGTCCTACCTGTTCAGGGATCTCCCACGGGAAGAGGTGGGCCACATCGGGATAGACAATGCAGGTGCACTGGGGTAGAAGGCGGGCGGTGGCCAAGCTGCTAGCGGCGGTGATGTGGCGATCCCGCTCACCGGCCAGGAGCAACACAGGTAGGCGCAGCTGCTGCAGCTCCCCCTCACGGTTGTAGCCCTGTTGCAGGGCGGTGCGCAAAGCGCGGCGGGCTTGGTGAGAGGTGTGCAGATAGGCAGGCAAAGCTGCCTGGGCCAGATAGCGATAGGCGGTTGGGGTGTGTTGCTGGATGAGGTAGCGGTAAAGAGAGCGGCGGCCAAAGGTGTTGATGTTCCAACTCCAGCCGGGCCAAAGCCAGTTGAGCAGCGAAGCAATGCCGGTGTTAAGCTGATCCCAAACGGTGATGGGGGGATGGTTGCTACGAGGACAGGCGGCGCTGGCTACCAAAACCAAGCCCTTGACCCGCTGCGGCAGGCGCAAGGCCAACTCCAGGGCCAGGATCCCACCCAACGACCAGCCCAACACCAGACACTCCTGCCAGCCCAGGCAATCCAGCAGCTCCTGCAAGTCCTCTAGGTGAGTTGCCATCTCAAAGGGATCCCGTACCTGCGAACGCCCATAGCCGCGCAGATCCGGCGCCACACAGGGGTGCATCCCCGCCACCGCCTCAGCAAAGACTTCCATGCAGTCAGCATTGCCCGGATGGCCGTGGAGCAGCAGGATGGGCAGGGAAGGGATCCCTTTGCCCCAGGCACGGTAGTAGAGCTGCAGGCCCATAGCTTAGGCGCTAGCCGCCTTTTTTGGCACGGACTGCAGCTTCACCCCGTTGGGAAGGCAAATTAAGTTTTGATCCAGCACCTGCACAAACCCTTTCGAGCGCAGGGATCCCAGCAAGCGAGTAACCGTTACACGGGTCGCCCCAATGGCGTCCCCAATCTGGGCGTGGGTGAGTGTCCAAGGGAGGTACATCCCCTGTTCACAGGGCTGCCCGTACTCTTCAATCAACAGCGTTAGGAAGCCCTTCAGGCGGTCAATGGCACGCCGTTGGCCCAAGTTGCCTAACCAAAGCAACTTGCGTTGCAGTTGCTGACGGAAGCTTTCTTGAACTTTCTGGTGCAGATAGGGCCACTGCTCCAGATCCTGCCAGTAAAACCACATTACCGTGGTGCGATCGACATGGGTGCAAGCTTTTAGCTCAAAGCGCTCCGGGTTGCTCAGCTCAAAGGGCACGCCGGGTGTGATAAACCCGACAAAAACCTCCCGCCGCTCCGGCGTTTGGCTAACTAGGCGCACCACGCCTTCTTGGGGGATGTAGACCAGGCCCGGACGGGTGGGGATGCGCACGTCCTTGGGAAAAGTGCGACAGCGGTAGTGCTCTTCGGCCCACTGGCAGAGTTCCCGCCATTCCTGAGCCTCCGCTGCCGATGTGATGGAAACTAGGGACATGGGATAGGCTTCCTGTCAATTGAGTAACTAGATGAACTTTGCCGCCTCTTCCGCTCCATCGAGCCATCAAAAGAGTTTGAAAGAAAAGGCCAGACCCTAGCGGAAGGATAAACCAGGAGGAAGGGAACTTCGGCAGTGGCTTTACCTTAGCTTCATAATGACACTTAAGATTCATAGAACAACACCGTGGTTATACGGATGTTGTTCACAGGGCTACGCTCAATGATAACATGCGGAAGCCGCACTCTTCGTTTTTTCCTGGCTCCTGGCCGGCTGTAGGCTTGGCAGCAGATAGCATGATGAGGGCAGCCGGGTTGCTTGGAGGCGGTGAGGAGGGGCACCGATGAACATTCTCGTGAGCAACGATGACGGCATCCAAGCGGCGGGAGTGCGGTGTTTAGCGGCAGCGCTGGCTCAGATAGGCGGGCACCAGGTGACGGTAGTCTGCCCGGATCGGGAGCGCTCGGCCACTGGCCATGCCCTAACCTTGCACAAGCCTCTAAGGCTGGATCCGGTGCGGGAGGGGTTCCCCCCTGAGGTGCAAGCCTGGGCCTGTTCGGGCACGCCTTCGGACTGTGTCAAGCTGGGTCTGGACGGGCTACTGGATCATCCTCCCGATTGGGTGATTTCCGGCATCAATCAGGGAGCCAATTTGGGCACCGATGTGCTCTACTCCGGCACCGTCTCAGCGGCCATGGAAGGGCTATTGGAAGGGATCCCCAGCCTAGCGGTGAGCCTGGCCAGCTTTACCCACCAGGATTTTCAGCCGGCGGCCCAAGTGGTGCTGACGCTGCTGGAGAAGCTGAGCCTGAAGCCTTTAGAGAAGCCGATGCTGTTGAACATCAACGTGCCCCCGCTAGAGCTGGCTGAAATACGCGGCATGGTCTTGGCCCGCCTAGCCTGGCGCAAGTACACGGATCTCTACGAGAAACGGGTAGATCCCCGTGGCAAGGCCTACTACTGGCTGGCAGGAGAGGTGGTGGAAGAGGAGGTGGATCCCTGCTCCGATGTGCGGGCGGTTGCCGAAGGCTATGTGTCGATTACGCCCTTGCAGCCGGATTTAACGGCCTACGCCGCTTTCGAGAGCTTGCAGCGCTGGGGCCTCTCAGCCTTTGGCTTTTGAAGGTTTTGGCAAGGATAGGGAGTCCCGGCTAGCTTGCTCCAACCTGGTAGAGCTAGGGAGAAGAGGTCGCCAAGGCCAGCAGCCGCTCTGCAACAGCTTGGGAAACGGGCATCACCGATAGGCGCGTACCTCGCCGCACCACCTCCAACTCTGCAGGGGTAAAAGTGGC
>NZ_JANSIY010000005.1:4100-6253 GCF_047462295.1 Synechococcus sp. H60.3
CAATACCGGGGGGGCTAGCGTTGGAGTGGTAGAAAAAGGCGCGATCCCCCACCTGCATGGCTTTTAGGTAGTTGCGGGCTTGGGAGTTGCGCACGCCGTCCCAGAGGGTTTGGCCCTCCCGCTGCAGATCCCAGATGCTGTAGACGCTGGGCTCCGATTTCATCAACCAGTAGTTCATGGAACGCTAAGCTCGGGCAGCAGGCAAGCGACGGGCAACAAACTCGACAAAGTTTTGCAATATCTTCAAGCCTACAGGGCCAGACTTTTCGGGGTGAAATTGGGTGGCAAACAAGGCGCCGCGGGCAAGGGCGGCCACACAGGTTTGGCTGCCGTGTTGGGTAGTGGCGGCCACCCAGCTGGGATCCTCGGGCACGGCGTGATAGGAGTGGACAAAGTAAACCCAGCTTTGGTCAGGGATCCCTGCCCAAAGAGGAGACAGGGGCTGGGTGAGGTGCAACTGGTTCCAGCCCATGTGGGGGATGCGCAGGCCTGGCTCCGGTTGAAAGCGTCGCACTTGTCCGGGTACAAGGCCCAGCCCTGGCTCCACCCCCTCTTCGCTCCCCTCAAACAAAACCTGCAGCCCAAGGCAGATGCCCAGAAAGGGCTGCTGCCGCTCGATTGCTTCTTGGAGAGCCTCCACAAAGCCCCGCGCCCGCAACTGCTGCATGGCTGGGTCAAAGGCCCCATCTCCCGGCAGAACGAGGCCATCAAAAGCCGCCAGCCCAGCCGGCCCTGTGACCAGTTGCACCTCGGCTCCAGCCCGCTCTAGCCCTTTGCAAGCCGAATGCAGGTTGCCGGCCTCGTAGTCAATCACTGCCAGGCGCACAGCGTTCATGGGATCCCTTACAAGCCTACCAGTATAGTGGTTTTAGCAAGGTAGGGAGCTATGGTGGTTGCAGCCTCTGCAGAAGACTTTGCCCTCTCCACTCAGCTTGGCTGGCCAGAGGCCGCCTATCTGCACATCCCCTTCTGCCGGCAGCGCTGCCACTACTGCGATTTTGCCACCGGCCTAGGCACGCGCGAGCTAATAGAAACCTATGTGCAGGTGCTCTGCCAAGAGATTGGGGGGGCCTACCGCTACCGCCATTTGGCTGGGGATCCCCAACCCTTGACCAGCATTTTCTTTGGCGGCGGCACCCCTTCCCTGCTGACGGTGGAGCAATTGGGCCGGATCTTGGCTCAACTCAGGGAGAGGATCCCCTTACATCCTGACTGCGAGATTTCGCTCGAGGCCAACCCCGGCACCCTGACGCGGGAGCAGTTGGCGGGCTACCGGGATCTGGGGGTTAACCGCATCAGCTTGGGGGTACAGGCGTTTCAACCTGAGCTGCTGGCCGCCTGTGGCCGCCTGCATGGGGTGGAAGAAGTCTACGAAGCCGTGGCCGACTTGCAGGCAGTGGGCTTTGCGAATTTCAACCTGGACTTGATCTTTGGACTGCCCTACCAGACGTTGGCGCACTGGCAGCAATCGCTGCAGGCTGTTCTTGAGATCAACCCCACCCACGTCTCCATCTATGATCTAACGATTGAGCCGGGAACCCGCTTTGGTCGGATGTACCGACCGGGGGATACCCCTTTGCCCCCTGAGGAAATCACAGTTGCAATGTACTTGATGGCGCGGGAGCTGCTCACCCAAGCCGGCTACATCCACTACGAGATCTCCAATTTTGCCCGCCCTGGGTATGCCTGTCGCCACAACCGGGTGTACTGGGAAAATCGCCCTTACTTTGGCTTTGGCATGGGATCGGTCGGCTACGAAGGGGGGCGGCGCATTCAACAGCCGAAAACTCTCCATAAGTATTTTGAACAGGTCAAAGCCCAAGTTCACCCTCTCCCGCCACCGGCCTCTGCAGAAGAAATCTGGATGGATACGGTGATGTTGGGACTGCGTTTGCAGGAAGGGCTGGATTTGGCAACTTTACGGCAGCGCTTTGGCCCTGCGAGGGTGGAGCAGGCTTTGCGGCGTCTAGATCCCTATTTTGAAAAAGGTTGGGCCAGTTGCGAAGGAGGGCGGCTGCGGCTGATCCCGCCCGAGGGCTGGCTGTTTTCCAACGAAGTCATTGCAGAGCTTTTTCCATAGTGCGAACAACTGGGTATGCATCCGCTCCCTTTCTTACTGACCGGGGGGATGTTGTTGCAAAGCCTGCTTTAGG
>NZ_JANSIY010000005.1:6353-9321 GCF_047462295.1 Synechococcus sp. H60.3
ATAGTGCGAACAACTGGGTATGCATCCGCTCCCTTTCTTACTGACCGGGGGGATGTTGTTGCAAAGCCTGCTTTAGGTAGCGCCCCGTGTGGGATCCGGGCTGCTCGGCCACTTCCTCAGGGGTGCCGACGGCAACAATCTGGCCGCCCTGGTCGCCCCCTTCTGGCCCCAGGTCAATGATCCAGTCGGCACAGCGGAGGATGTCCAGGTTGTGCTCGATCACCAGCACGGTGTTGCCCGCATCCACCAACCGCTGCAGAACATTCAAGAGCTTGTGAACGTCGTAGAAGGACAGGCCGGTGGAGGGTTCATCGAGCAGGTAGAGGGTTTTGCCGGTGGAGCGGCGGGCCAGTTCTGCCGCCAGCTTCACCCGCTGCGCTTCCCCCCCGGAAAGCGTCGGAGCGGGCTGCCCCAGCTTGATGTAATCAAGGCCCACATCGGCCAGCGTCTGTAGAATCTTGGCGGCAGGGGGTAGGGCGGCAAAAAACTCCAGCGCCTCCCCCACCGTCATGTCTAGGACTTCGGCGATGTTTTTGCCCTTGTACCTGACCTGGAGGGTCTCGCGGCTGTAGCGGCTGCCCCCACACACTTCGCAGGTAACATACACATCCGGCAGGAAGTTCATTTCAATCACGTTCACCCCCTGCCCTTTGCAGGCTTCACAGCGCCCCCCCTTGACGTTGAAGGAAAAGTGGCCAGAGTGATAGCCCCTGGCCTTGGCCTCTAGAGTCTGGGCAAAGGCCTGGCGGATGGGATCAAAGAGGCCCGTGTAGGTGGCGGGGTTGGAGCGGGGGGTGCGGCCAATGGGGGATTGGTCGATGACAATGACCTTGTCGATGTGTTCAATGCCGTGTAGCTCCCCCATTTCCGTTGGCTTAGGCACCTTCTGGCCGAGGTAGTGTTGCAGGGCAGGGTAGAGCAACTCGTTGACCAGGGTGGACTTGCCGGAGCCGGAGACGCCGGTGACGCAGACCAGCTTGCCCAGGGGGATCTCCACATCGATGTGCTTGAGGTTGTTTTTGTGGGCATCGGTGAGCTTGAGGGAGACGGCTTTGCCAGGTCGCCGCTGAGCTGGGGTTGGGATCCGCCGCCGCCCCGCCAGATAGGCGCCGGTGAGGGAGCGCTCGCAGGCTAGGATGTCGGCTAGAGATCCTTGGGCCACCACTTCTCCGCCGTGGATGCCAGCGCCAGGGCCAATGTCCACGATGTGGTCGGCGGCGCGAATGGTCTCTTCATCGTGTTCCACCACAATTAAGGTGTTGCCCAGATCCCGTAGGCGGAATAGGGTTTGCAAGAGGCGTTGGTTATCCCGCTGGTGCAGGCCAATGGAGGGTTCGTCCAGCACGTAGAGCACCCCCGTCAGGCCGGAGCCAATCTGGCTGGCCAGTCGGATCCGCTGCGCCTCGCCCCCCGAAAGGGTCATGGCCGGTCGGGCCAGGGTGAGGTAGTCAAGGCCCACGTCAATTAAAAACTGCAGGCGGGTTTTGATCTCCCGCAGCACTAGCTCGGCAATCTGCGCTTGGCGGGGGGTAAGCTGGAGCTGCTCCAGGCGCTGCAGGCAGTCGCGGATGGAGATCTCGGTGAGATCCGTGATGCGGTAGCCACCGACGCGCACGGCCAGGGCCTCTGGCCGCAGCCGGGATCCGCCACAGGCAGCGCAGGGGCGGTAGGTGAGGTAGGTCTCCAGCTTTTGCCGGTAGGTTTCGGAGGTGGTTTCTTGGTAGTGCCGCTGCAACTGCGGGATCACCCCTTCGAAGCGGCGGTAATAGCCCCGGCTCCCCTGGGGGGATTCCGCCTCAACGTAGATCTCCTGGTCGCTGCCGTAGAGGAGGAGCTGCTGCTGCCCGGGGGTAAGGTCGCACCAGCGGCTGCTGAGCTCAAAGCCAAAGGCCTTAGCAGCCCCCGCCAGCAGCGCCAGATAGTAGGGGTTCTCCCGCTCCGCCCAGGGGGCAATGGCCGCATAGAGGGGGAGCTTGGGGTCCGGCACGATCCGGTCGGGGTCGAAGATGGGTTCAAAGCCCAGGCCGTGACAGACGGGACAGGCGCCGATGGGGGAGTTAAAGGAAAATAGCCGCGGCGACAGCTCGCCCAGCACGGAGCCGTGTTCGGGGCAGGCAAATTGTTCCGAAAAGATCAGCTCCGTTGGCTTGCCGTTGAGGTACTGCCCCGCCACCTCGGCTACTTTTTGCAGCAGGTGTTCCCGTTCGTCTTCACGGGGCAAGAGCTCCACCACCGCCAGTCCCCCCGACTGGCGCAGACAGGTGGTCAGGGAATCGGCCAGCCGCTCTGCGATCTCCGGGCCCTTAACCAGCCGATCCACCACCACCTCAATGGTGTGGGCCTTGTTTTTGGCCAACTCAATTTCCTCGCTGAGATCCCGCACCTGGCCGTCGATGCGCACCCGCACAAACCCCTGCTGGCTCAGGCTTTGCAAGAGCGCTGCGTGGGTGCCCTTTTTTCCCCTCACCACGGGCGCAAGCAACTGAAAGCGCGTCCGCTCCGGCAGGGCCAGGATCTGGTCCACCATTTGATCCACCGTCTGGGGGGCAATCACCCGGTCACAATGGGGGCAGTGGGGGATCCCGGCCCGCCCATACAGCAGCCGCAGGTAGTCGTAGATTTCGGTCACGGTGCCAACCGTGGAGCGGGGGTTGTGGCTGGTGGACTTTTGGTCGATGGCAATGGCTGGGCTCAAGCCCTCGATGCGGTCTACATCCGGTTTGTCCAGTTGCCCCAGAAATTGCCGCGCATAGGCGCTAAGGGACTCCACGTAGCGCCGCTGCCCCTCGGCAAAGATGGTGTCGAAGGCCAGAGAAGATTTTCCAGAGCCGGAGACGCCGGTAAACACCACCAGGCGATTGCGCGGGATCCGCAGCTCGAGGTTTTTGAGGTTGTGCTGCCGCGCCCCCACCACATGGATTTCGTTTTGGCCGGACATCTCATCCCCTCTGTGTGCAGCGTGGGTGGA
>NZ_JANSIY010000005.1:9421-11295 GCF_047462295.1 Synechococcus sp. H60.3
TTGTGCTGCCGCGCCCCCACCACATGGATTTCGTTTTGGCCGGACATCTCATCCCCTCTGTGTGCAGCGTGGGTGGAGACTCTGCCCAAAATTGGCGAGTCGAAAAACAACAAAAGTTAAGGAACATTAACGATTCTAGTGCTGCGGCAGAAGTCTGTCTTCTCCCCGTCGCAAGGCGTGGCGGCAATAGGGGGCAGGAGAAGAGGAAAGACTTGGCTATCTTGGAAGGGCCACTTGAGGGATCCCGAAGCAACCTAGCCCATGACCTGGCCACTGCTTGCCGTCCAAAAGCTCTTCATCTACCTGCTGGTGGGGATTGCCTTTACGGCCCTCTGCCTTGGGGATCAGGCCCTGTCGCCGGCGGTTATCGCCCTCTGCTTGGCGGCGGGGGCTGCCAGTTGGTTTTGGGAGCCGCCCCGCATTAGCTTTGCCCGCTATGCGCCCCTGTGGATGCCCCTGACGGTGAGCGTGCTGGTCAGCTTGGCGGCCCTGGTGCTTGCGGGCGTGCTGCCGCTTTCGGATGGGGCCATAGGCCTGGTGCTCTACCTTACGGGGGCCAAGTTGTTTCAGCGGGAGCGGGCAGCCGACTACATTCAGTTGGCGGTGTTGTCTTTGCTTCTGATGGCCATTGCCACCCTCTTTAACGAGGACATCAGCTTTGGGTTTTTATTCCTGCTGTATGTGGGGGTGGGGCTGGTTAACCTCACCCTCTATCACCTGCGCCTGCAGGCGGAGCAGCACCCCCAGGCGGCTAGCCAAGTCCGCGGGATCGACCTCAACTTTCTGGGGTTGCTTGGATCCCTGGCTTTGCTGGCAACCCTTCTCTCGGTGGTTTTGTTTTTCCTCTTTCCGCGCCTTAGCTTGGGGCTCCTAGGCCGGCAGGCCCGCTCGCCGGTGATGACCACCGGCTTTGCCGAGGAAGTCAGCCTGGGGGAGTTCGGCACCCTCAAGACCGACAGCACTGTTGTCATGCGGGTGGAGTTCCCGGCGGGGGTGCCGCCCCAGGTGGAGTCCCTCTACTGGCGGGGGATCAGCTTTGATCGCTACGACGGGCGGGCTTGGTCGCGGACGCTGGACCACGCGATCCCGATTTTCCCCACTGCAGCAGGGGTCTTCGATCTCTCGGCTTCCCCCTTGATCCCCACCGCTAGCGACCTCCAGTTCTTTCCCCTGGAGCAGCTTATCTACCTAGAGCCGCTGGCCACCAACACCGTCTTTGGGGTGGCGCCACTGCTGGAGGTGGAGTGGTTGGATCGGGGTGGAGTGATGACCCCTCAGCAGGCATGGCAACGGCAAACTCGCCGCCTCCTCCTGCACGAGAGCGGGGATGTCAGCCATTCCCTGCCCCCCCGGCTGCCCTATCTCTACCGCGCCGTGAGCCGGATCCCCCGCGATCTGGAGCCCCGCCTGCGCCAGCTTAGCCAGGAGGAGCTGCTGAGTGCTCTTGACCCAGCCCAGCGGGCAGCTTACCTGCAGTTGCCGGCAGATCTAGATCCGCGCATTCCCGCCTTGGCAGAGGAGATCACGGCTGGGATCCCCGATGTCTTTGGCAAGGTAGCGGCTCTGCAGAACTATCTGCTGGAGAACTACGCCTACACCACGGATCTGCCGGATCCCGGGGCTGAGCCGCCTTTGGAGGCCTTTTTGTTTACCCACCGTCGCGGCCACTGCGAATACTTTGCCACCGCCCTGACGGTGCTGGCCCGCAGCCTTGGCATCCCGGCCCGCGTGGTCAATGGCTTTTTGGGCGGGCGCTGGGTGGCGCAGGAAAAGTACCTGGCGGTGCGCAACGCCGATGCCCATTCTTGGACGGAGATCCCCTTTGGCCCCTATGGATGGATCCGCTTCGACGCCACGCCGCCAGAGGCCAATGT
>NZ_JANSIY010000005.1:11395-49347 GCF_047462295.1 Synechococcus sp. H60.3
GGCTTCACGGCCTACTGGGGCCGCCGCCGCCGCTACCAGGCTTTGCACTGGCGCGATGGGGGATGGATCCTCTTGGCCACACTTGGCAATGGGGTGGTGATGGGATCCCTGTGGCAGCCGCCCCCAGAATGGCCCACCTGGATGATCGGGATCCTGCTGCCAAGTCTGGCCTTTGCCGGCATGCGCTGGATCCCGGCAGCCCTGCCCAAGTCGCAACGGCGCCGCCAGACCATCTCCAGACTTTACCTCCAACTGCGGGAGCTGGCGACGGCAGTGGGGATCCCAGCCCACCTGGGGCCAGAAGCCTGCCTAGAACACTTGCGCCAGTCCAACTTGCCCCAAGCCGAGCTCGCCATCCAGTTCTTGCAGCGCTACCTGGAGGTGCGCTTTGGCGGGATCCCGCTGGCAGCCGGGGAACTGCAGCGTTGGCAACGACAACTCAGACAGCTTAGGCAGGCCTGGCAGGCCAAAAGTTCGACGCTTACTTCTAAAAGAGCCGCTTGACCTGAAGCCGGCTGGGCCCTGGAGCTCTACGAGCAGCCTTGACGTTATGAGGTGGTTAAGAGATAGTTAACTCTAGGTATAGACATAAGCGGTAGGCCATTGTTGCAAGTGGGCTCTGCCGCTGGTTTTGCCTGTGACCTTGCTAAGGAATCCAAGGCTGTGTTACTTTCCTTGACGTTCAGCCTTGAACAAGCAAGGGCAGGTTTGCTATGCGTAACCATTCTCTGAGGGCAGCTCTGGCCGCAACGCTGTGCCTACTGTCCTCTTCCCTTTTTTCTAGCCTGGCCCAGGCGGCGCCGAAGCCGACCGGCAACGGGGCGATCTTTTTCCACCCCGATGGCACTTCGGCCTCCCACTGGGACATCACGCGCATTCTCCACTACGGCCCGGATGGCTTCTTGAACTGGGATCGTCTGCCTGTCATCACCACCTATCGTGGCCATCACCTTGACCTATTGGGTGGAACCTCCAACGCCGGGGCGGTGACGCATGCCACAGGCACTCGTGTGCATGGCGCATCTTTTGGCTTGGATCCGGACGGCAAGGAGTATCCCTCGGCCAACGGCACCCTGAACACGATCATGGAAGATGCTGTGGCGGCGGGTTTGGGTACGGCCCTGGTGCAGTCGGGATCCATCATCGAGCCGGGGACGGCTGCTTTTGTTGCTGAAGCTCCCAAGCGCAGCGACTACGAAGAGATCGCCCTGGAAGTGGTGGAGTCGGGGGTAGACATCATCCTGGGGGCCGGTGAGGAATGGCTGTTGCCGGAAGGTGTCCAGGGGCGCTTTGGCCAAGGGAAGCGCAAGGATGGCCGCAACCTCATCGAGGAAGCCAAGAAAAAAGGGTATGCCGTCGTCTACACCCGCGATGAGCTGCTGAAGCTGCCGGCGGATGCCGCCAAGGTTTTGGGGGTGTTCAACGTAGAGGACACCTTCTACGACAAACCTGAAGAAGAGCTGCGCAAAGAAAACTTGCCCAACTACATCGCCAGCGCGCCCACCATTGCCGAGATGACGCAGTTTGCCCTGGAGCGGATCTCCCGCAATCCCAAGGGCTTCTTCGCCGTCATTGAGGAAGAGGGCACCGACAACATGTGCAACAACCTCAATGCTTCCGGCTGCCTGGAGGCCATGAAGCGGGCTGACGATGCCATTGGGGTAATTCTCGACTTCATCGAGAAGAATCCCAAAACCTTCATGATCACCACCAGCGACAGCAACGCCGGCGGGATGCAGTTGGTGGATGTGGAGTCTGCCGATGAGCCGCTGCCCCCCACTGACCCCGAAGAAAGCGGCGCCCCCATCGATGGCGTCGAGGGCACGGGTACGAAGCCATTTGTTTCAGCACCCGACAAGAACGGCAACCGCCGCCCCTTTGCGGTGGCGTGGGCCACTGGAGACGACGCCGGCAGTGGAGTTATCGCCCGCGCGGCGGGCCTGAACGCCCAAGAGCTGGTGCCCACCACCGGGATCCTGAACACCGACATCTACCGCATTCTCTACACAGTTCTCTTCGGGGAGCGCATCCCCAGCGAGCTGAAGCCGTAGTCTCCGGCAGGCCCGTCGTTTGCCCCAAGCTTTTGAGGACTGAAGGGATCCGATGGATCCCTTTTTTTACAGGCATTCCGAATAGCGATGGAACAGCTCGTTATGCCGATCCCCAACTCCCCTCTCCCCCAAGGGGAGAGGGGCTGGGGGTGAGGGAACGTCCTGTTCAGGAAAGAGAGCTAAGAAGGAGTGAAAAGTCTGCCCTGGGCCGGCTGAGAACGCCTCTGCTGCACCGCCTGGTAGCGCCGCTTGAACTCCTGCTGCTGCACCTTGTGATCCACGATGGGATCCGGGTAGCCGCAGCGCCGCCGCTCCTGTAGGGCCCAGGATCCCTTGGGATCCTCCCCCACCCACAGCAAAGCCGGGGTATCTAGCCCCGCCAGCTCCGGCAGGTAGCGACGGATGTACTCCCCTTCCGGGTCGTAGCGGGCCGCCTGGGTGGCCGGGTTGAAGATGCGCAGCGGCCTGGGATCCGTGCCCACACCGGCGCTCCACTGCCAGCCGCCGTTGTTGGCGGCCAGATCCCCGTCCACCAGCTTCTGCATAAAGTAGCGCTCTCCCCAGCGCCAGTCGATGAGCAGATCTTTGGTTAGAAAGCTGGCCACGATCATGCGGCAGCGGTTGTGCATCCAGCCGGTCTCGTTGAGCTGGCGCATGGCCGCATCTACGATGGGGTAGCCCGTCTCTCCGGCGCACCAGGCCTGAAACCAGTCCTGCCGGTTGTCCCACTCCAGCGCATCAAAAGCTCGCCGGTAGGCGCCGCTCTCCACGTAGGGCCAGTGGGCTAAGACATGCTTGTAAAACTCGCGCCAGCACAGCTCCTGCCGCCACGTGCGCAAGCTGCTCTCGGCCTCTTCACTGCGCACCTCTGCTTCCACCTCCCGCGTGGCCTGCCACACCTGACGAATGCCGATGGTTCCCCAGCACAGGTGGGGACTGAGGAGAGAGGTACCCTGTTCAGCCGGAAAATTGCGGGCCTGCTCGTAGTCCAAAATGCGCAGGCCCTGACAAAAATCCTCCAGCAGCGCTTGAGCTGCCCTCTCGCCTGCCGCCGGGATCCGCTGCTCGCAGACAAAGCCCAGATCCGCCAAGCTGGGCAGAGGTTGAGCTTTCAGGCTTGGCAGCGGCTGGAGCTCCTTGGGAGTGGGGAAGGGATCCGGCTTGGGCAAGCTGGACCAGCGGCGCCAGAAAGGGGTAAAAACCGAGTAGGGCTCCCCCGCCTGGGTCAATACTTCCCCCGGCCCGTGCAGCAGCATATCTTGGTAAGAAAAAGACAGGATCCCGGCTGCCGTCAAGCTGGCCCGCACCTGACTCTCCTGCTGCCGGGCCAAGGGATCCAGATCCTCGTTCCAAAACACGGCCTGCGCCCCCAGCTCGGTGGCCAACTGCCGCAGCTCCACCGCCGGATCCCCCCGCCGCCAGAGGAGCGGGATCCCCATCTGGGCGTAGCGCTCCTGCAGCTCCTGCAATGCCTGGAGGAGAAACGCCACCCTGGCCGGGGCCATATCCGCCCGCTGCAAAACCTGCGGGTCGAAAACGAAAACCGGCACCACCTGGGAGCTGCGCTGCGCCGCCGCGTGGAGGGCTGTGTTGTCTGCTAGCCGCAGATCGCGGCGATGCCAAATCAAAACCGGGGAAGTCATAGGCTACTGAGGGACGGGATCCCATCTTGGCCGGTTCCCACCACCCCTTTCAACTCATTCCCCCCTCCTGGACAGCCAGGAGCTAGGCTGTGAAGAACCTTAAAGGGCTCTGTCAAAGCTCTGGACGGTCGAGCAGCCGGCTGGGACAATAGCGGCAGCGTTCATCTGGCTTTTGTTGGCCATCGCTGTACCCCATTGCATAAGCTGTATCCCCCAACATCACCACCAATTGAGTTAGCTTCAGGGAGAGCAAGGGGTCAAGCGGCTCTGTGACATTCAGCATAAACTGCTCAATGGAGCGCCGCAGGGCCTCTGGCGTCTTGATCATCACGTCTCCATCCATCCATCGATGGCTTTAGGTATTCATACTCAAGGCAAGGTGGACATGGATTCAAGATAAAGGTAGAAGAGAGAGATGCTCGTAGCATCGGCTACTGTTCTGGGGATCGAGCCGACGCGGACTCTGCTCCACACCGGCCAGAGCCGGTTTGCGGATGAGCGGTAACCTAGGTATCCAAAAATGGCGACAGCGCGACGGGTGGCACGGGTAGCCGAGCTGATCAAACGGGAGGTCAGCCAAATCCTGCTCTCGGAGATCAAAGATGACCGCGTGGGGGCGGGCATGGTCAGCATTGTGGATGTCGAGGTTTCCAATGACTTGCAAAATGCCCGCATCTTCGTCAGCATCTATGGCGATGAAGCGGCCCAGCAGCAGACCATGGAGGGGCTGGCCTCTGCCACTTCCTTCGTGCGGCGGGAAATCGGTCAGCGCCTCGGCCTGCGACGGGTGCCGACGGTGGTGTTTTTGCAGGATCGCTCTTTGGAGCGGGGATCCCGGGTTCTGGCCCTGCTTAACCAACTGAAACGGGACGCCGAAACTAAGCAGGAGGGATCCTCATCTAAGAACCAGGAAACGGTTGAAGAGGGCAGTGAGGGCGAAGCAGAGGAGTTGGGTAACCAATAGCTACACCGTTTTGTTAGCAGGCACTACCCGTCTCTCAGCTCTACAGGCCACAAACGGGCGGAAGCTTTGGTTTCCTGCCTAAACGGGCAACCCCTGCTGCCCCCCGACTCTGGCCATCTGCTTTTGCACTGCAAAGACTCTGCTCTAGTCCCCTTGCCTATGGCAGCACCCCAACGGCTCCAGAAACTTTTGGCTCAGCAGGGCTTGGCCTCCCGCCGCCAGGTGGAAGCCTGGATCCTAGCCGGACGCATTCGAGTCAATGGGAAGGTGGTCACCGAGCTGGGCTTTAAAGCCGATCCGGAACGGGATCGCGTCGAGGTGGATGGACGGGTGATCCTCTTCAGGGATCCGGCCCGCCACGTTTTGCTTCTGCACAAGCCGCTGGGGGTCTTGTCCACCTGTAGGGATCCCCTAGGACGCAAGACGGTGCTGGATTTGCTTCCCCCACCCTGGAACCGGCAGATCCGTCTTTACCCGGTGGGCCGATTGGACGCCGACAGCAGTGGGGCCCTGCTTCTGACTAACGACGGCGACCTGACGCTGAAGCTGACCCACCCGCGCTACCATCTGCCCAAGGCCTATCTTGTGCAGGTGCAGGGGCGCCCTAGCCAAGCCACTCTGCAACGGTGGCGGGAGGGCGTCGACTTGGATGGGTCTACCACTTTGCCGGCAGAGGTGGAGTTTTGTGATCCGCCCCCTTTTGGAAGAACCTCCAACTCCTCTTGGCTGAGGGTAGTCCTATTTGAAGGCCGCAACCGGCAAATTCGGCGGGTGGCCGAGCAGCTGGGCCATCCTGTGCTCAGCTTACACCGGGAGGCGATTGGCCCGCTGCGTCTAGGCAACCTAAAGCCAGGTCAGTTTCGCCTGTTGCAGCCGCAGGAGGTTCAGGCTTTGCTAGCCCCGTTTGCGGTCACTAACGGCTCAGCTCTGTCCAGAAGCGCCTCTTTTCACTCCTCCTCTCCCTCTTCATAATCTTTAGCGGGGGGAACTTTGTGCCCATCCTCTCTTTTGCAGGTAGCCAAACGATGCAAGAGTCGGAACGCTCTAAGGACTCTGTCCCGCCAACGGGATTGGAAGCCCTGGGATCCCTGTTGCGGCAAACACGGGAGGCACGGGGGCTGACGTTGACAGATGTAGCCAACGATACCTTCATCCGCTCCCAATATCTGCAGGCCCTGGAGGAAGCCGACTTGAGCCGGTTGCCGGAGCCGGTCTATGTGCAAGGCTTCCTCAAGCGCTATGCCAACTATCTGGGGCTGGATGGCGAGGCTTTATCTCGGCAAGCTTTGCCACTCCTATCTGCCAAAACGCCCCATGCGCTCCCTCCTCTTACTGCTGTTGGCGAACAGCTGGGCTTTGCCCTGCGCCCCTTTCACCTTTGGGCCGCCTATGTGGTGCTGGTCGTGCTGGCGGTGGGAGGGCTGTCGGCTCTTTTGGACGGCACCGGCAACCCCTTTGGGCATTGGCTGGCCAGCAGGTCAAGCGGCGAGGGATCCCAGTCGCAGCCGCAAGCAGCTAACTCCCCTGGGCGCAGCCCAGAACCGACCCTTCGCCAGATGTTTCCCACGCTGGATCAGTGGACGCGCATCCAGGGGGTTTTCCCTGACGTGTTGGAGGCCCATACGGAGGGGACGCGGCGCAAGCCGGTGCGCCTTGATATTCGCGTGGTAGAGCGTCCCTCCTGGCTACGAGTCATCGCCGATGGAAAAACCGTTTTTGAGGCCACCCTGCAGCCGGGGGCAGAGCTGAACTGGGAAGCCGAGCGATCAATTGTGCTGCGTACCGGCAATGCCGGCGGGGTGTTGGTGACCTTCAACGACCGCCATCTGGGGGTGATGGGAAGGTTTGGAGAGGTGAAAGAGCTGATGTTTGAGCCGGGGCTAGATATTCAATCCTTCCAATCCTTGCAATAGGAACCCGGCTCGGCCGGAGGGGCTAAAGGCCTTGATTGGGTTGAGGTAGGGCAGAAGCGATTTGCCACCCTTGGGATCCCAACTGCTGCAGCAGACGCCGGACTTTGTCCAGATCTTTGTCGCCCGGTTGGTGCTCGACGCCGCTGGAGAGATCAATGCCGCTAGGCTGGAGGTAGCTGAGGGCCTGCAGAACATTGTCTGGGGTGAGGCCACCGGCCAGCAGCCAGGGCAGGGGCAGGGAGCGGTGGGCCAACTCTGGCCAGTTGAGGGTTTGCCCAGTGCCACCCGCCCGCTGTGGGTGATAGGCGTCCAGAAGCAGAGCCTCCACACAGTCGCCGTAGAGGTGGGCTGCCTCCAGATCTGCCGGCTGGCGAATGCGCAGGGCCTTGATGCGGCGAATGCCGGGGAGCCATTCTCCCAGTTGCCGGCACTCTTCTGGCGATTCCTGGCCGTGGAGCTGAACAGCCGTGAGGCCGCCCGCTTCCACCCAGGTGGCAATCGTACGGGGATCCTGATCCACAAAGACCCCCACCTTTTCCACATGTCCGGGCAGGGATCCCAGCCAGCGCGCTGCCGAGAGAGGCAAATAGCGCGGCGTGTTGGGCACTGCGATAAACCCAAGAGCGCTCACCCCCAGCGCAGCGATAGCCTCCGCTTGATCCTGGCGAGTGATGCCGCAGATTTTGACAAACAACCGGCCCATTGGGACGACAATCCCCTACTTTTGGTCGGGGCGCATTTGCAGACGATCCGGCTGTGCTGGATGAAGCGTGTTGATCCGGCGCACCATTTGCCACAGCCGCCCAAAGTTGCGTTGGTTAAAATGCATCACCAGCCTTGGCAAATGGGCAATCTCTTCCTCTGCTTCTTCCGGCAAAGCCTCAGTTTGCTCGATTCGGCCCGAGTCGAGAATGTCGGCAAACTCTTCGTTTAAGATATCCAGAGCCTGGGGCGAGAGCTTGGCATTCAAGCGCAAAACCAGCAGTTCCCGCACATAGCGATTGCTGTGAAAGATGCGATAAAAATCGACGATCTGCTGGCAGGCATCCCCTACATCGTCAGTTAAGGTGTATAAGAAGAGATCTTCTGGGCTGATCAGGCCGCGGCTGAGTAGATGCTCCCGCACATATTCATCCCATTCTTTCCAGTAGCAACCGCCCTTCTTGTCCACCAGCACCAAGGGCATGAGCTTGGTTTTACCGGTTTGCATCAAGGTCAGACATTCAAAAGCCTCATCCTGCGTACCAAAGCCACCGGGGAAAAGCACCAGCGCATCGGTTTCTTTGACAAAAAAGAGCTTGCGTGAAAAGAAATACTTAAAGTTAATGACCCGATCGCTGGCAGCAATCACAGGATTGGCCATCTGCTCGAAGGGAAGCTGGATATTCAGCCCAAACGAGTTTTCCAGCCCTGCCCCCCGATTGCCGGCTTCCATGATTCCACTGCCGCCCCCCGTCAGCACCATGAACCCTCGCTGGCTGATGCAGTGGGCGAACAACTGTGCCTGTCGGTATTCCGGGCTGTCCGGCCCTACCCGTGCCGACCCAAAAACTGTTACCTTGCGCTGATGGACATAGTTCTGGAAGGCCGCAAACCCCTGCTCTAGATCCTCAAGCGTGGCCGCCAGGATCTTGGCGTCCAAGCGGCTGAGATTCAGAGATCCCATCCGCTGCAGTGACTGCAAAATGCGCAGCCAAGCCGTCCGGTTGGGGTGATACTCCAACTGCTTCAGACGAGTCTCAGCGTTGGAGAAAATCTCCTGGAGAAGAGAAGAAAGGGAATCAGCCAAGCCAGGATCCAGAGTTCTCTGTTATTACTTTACTGCAATAGGCTATCGACGGTGAACGACCCCCAGCACTCATCTTCGTTGAGTCAACGCAAAATGGCTTACACCACGCTGCGCGAGCCGATAGAGTGCGGGCTTCACGCTTCACAGACTTGTTGGTACAGAGGTCTCAGAGTGCCACTGCCGTGGGATCCACGGTGGGAAACTCTCCAGAAATTTAACTTGTTCTCCTCACTTGTAGCACAAGCAGCTGTTACCCCGACACTGATTGGCTCTTGAGTTAACACAATTCACCAATCAATACAGTGCGGGGCTTGCCGCCGATTAAGCTAAGTGCTACTTAGGCTTTACTCCCGAATCCAGACGTAGCGCTCTGAAGCACTGACAGTCGCTCCTCCTGCCCGGATCTTAGCCCTCAGCAGGCGTGTCAAAGTGCTTCTCCAGAATTGTGGTTAGAGTTGCCTTAGGCACAGCGCCGACCACCACATCTACCTTCTGGCCTCCCTTGAAGAGCATCAAGGTGGGAATGCTGCGAATGCCATACTGGCTGGCAGTTTGGGGATTCTCGTCCGTATTGATTTTCACGACCTTAACCTTGCCGGCATACTGCTCGGCTATCTCCTGAACCACAGGAGCTACCATCCGGCATGGGCCACACCAGGGCGCCCAAAAATCCACCAAGACTGGGATATCGCTACGCAGCACCTCTGCCTCAAAGGTAGCATCAGCAACATCTATTGCTGCAGACATGCTTGGAGAACTCCTGAAACAGTACGTACCCGTCACTTAGAGCGATCCTATCATAACTTTCTGGGCTTCTGTTCTAGGCCGCAGCAGGCACCTACAATTTTTGCCAGAGGGTTGGGCTGAACAGGCGAGCTTTTCCCAACCTGAGCGGGGTATTCTGGAGTGGAAGAGGGAGAAAGCGTGCAGGCGCCGATGGCATTTGAGCTCGGGCCAGAAGGAGGCAATCAGGCTGCAGCCGAGAAGCGGACTGCCGTCCAGGAAGTAGCTGTGGATTTTATTCGCCACGGCATAGCCGAAGAAGCACAAGCGGGAGTGGAGGACGCTTTCCGCGCCTTGACCGACGAGGGACGCAAGCGCTGCCGCAAAATTGCCCGCCAACTCAAGGATATGGGTTGGAAGTGGGATCTCCTGCTCACCAGCCCCCTTGTGAGGGCGCGGCAGACGGCGGAGATTTTTTTTCACGAGAACTTGGCCGAAGCTCTAGAAGTGTTTGAGCCGCTGGCCCCGGACGGCAGCTTCACCGACCTGGTGCGCTGGCAGGCGGAGCGGGATCCCTTCACGTCTCTGGCCTTGGTCGGCCACCAGCCGGATCTGAGCCTGTGGATACAGGCAGCTATTGGCCTACTGCCGACCAATCCCCAGGCTATTACCCTCAAAAAGGCAGGCTTGGCCCAGGTGCGCTTTGCAGAAGGCCGTATCGACTATTGCCAGGGATCCCTGACGTTGTTGCTTTCTCCCAAAGTGATATTGCGCTGACTCTGCCCTACCTGATGTAGCCGTGCGAACGTGGCAGCTAGCGTTAACTTTTGTTAAGGTGGTGCAAACCCCAGCCGTAGGGAGCATTTCACGATGGCCAAGATCTTCACCCCTGAATTCAACCAGTTTGAGACCATCAACGCCACTCAGGCGTGGTCTTTGTTTTTTACCATTAGCACTTCTGACCGGCTCCTGGGCGAAGACCCGACTGTTGGCCGCTACATTACGCTAGCCCTGTTCAGTGCCATCCTCAGCGGGATCCTGAATGTGCTGCTGGCGTCCTAGTGGGCGGACAGCCTGTGGTTTTCTGAGACCTTGGTCTTTTGCGTTGTTAAGAGCCCGCTGGCAGTGACGGCTTGGCCTGAGGCAAGGGGGATCCTGCTCTCAGGTTTTTTGCTTTTGAATGGGAAAGGATCCCTTGTTTTTTCTCTGGGTTCTTCTCATGAGCGCTTCTGAGATGGGTTCCGTAGAAACCGGACGTCTGGCGGCGGCCTTGCCCGCCGAGCTGCCGTTGCTGCTGGCGCCGGCGGGGGACTGGGAGTGTGCCAAGGCGGCGGTGGAAAACGGAGCCGATGCCATCTATTTCGGGCTGGAACGGTTTAATGCCCGCATGCGCGCCCGCAACTTCACCGAGGCGGATTTGCCGGAGCTGATGGCCTGGCTGCACCAGCGCGGGGTGCGGGGCTACGTAACTTTAAATACCTTGGTCTTTCCTGAGGAGCTGGAGGAGGCGGAACGGTACATCCGCGCCATGACGGCAGCAGGGGTGGACGCTGTCATTGTGCAGGATGTCGGCATTGCCCGGCTGGTTCGGCATCTTTCTCCCGATTTCCCCCTCCACGCCTCGACGCAGATGACCATTACCAGTGGCGTGGGAGCCGAGTTTGCCGCCGAGCTGGGCTGTGAGGTGGTGGTGCTGGCGCGGGAGTGTTCCCTTAAGGAAATAGCCAAGATCCGCGCCCATCTGGAAGAGAAGGGATCCCCAATTGCTCTGGAGGTGTTTGTCCATGGGGCCCTCTGCGTGGCCTATTCCGGGCAATGTCTAACCAGCGAGGCGCTGGGGGGACGTTCGGCCAACCGCGGAGAATGTGCCCAGGCCTGCCGCCTGCCTTACGAGCTGGTGGTAGACGGGATCCGGCGTGATCTCGGGGAGAAGCGGTATCTGCTCAGCCCCCAGGATTTGGCCGGGCTGGAGGTGCTGCCGGAGCTGGTCAAGTTGGGGATCCACTGCCTAAAAATTGAGGGCCGCCTGAAATCGCCGGAATATGTAGCCAATGTAACGCGCATCTATCGGCGGGCCTTGGACGCCTTGGGGGCAGGGCAGGCGTGGCAGCCCTCAACTCAGGAGTGGTATGAGCTGGAGATGAGCTTTTCCCGCGGGCTGTATACCGGCTGGCTGCGGGGCATCAACAACCAAGAGCTGGTGCATGCCCGTTTTGGCAAAAAGCGGGGGGTTTACTTAGGGCAGGTGCTGGGGATCCAAGGGGAGCGGGTGGGGGTACGCCTAGAAGCCCCCCTCAAGGCGGGGGATGGTGTGGTGTTTGACCAGGGGGAGCCGGAGCTGCCGGAGCAGGGGGGGCGAGTCTACCGTGTGCAAGAGCAGCAGGGGTTGGCCTGGCTTTGCTTTGCTCCGGGGGCAATTGACTGCAAACGCCTACGGGTGGGGGATCGCCTCTGGAAAACCAGTGACCCAGAGCTGGAGAAACGCCTGCGCCAGAGCTACGCCGGGGATCAGCCCCGCTTCCGACGCCCCGTTCACCTGGAAGTCCACGGCCAGGCCGGCCTGCCCCTGACGCTGATTTTGCGGGATGAAGAGGGCCACACAGTGCGGGTGGACTCCCCTGTGCCCTTGCAGCCTGCCCACCACCAACCCCTCACCGACGAGAAGCTGCAACAGCAACTGGGCCGCCTAGGGGGCACGCCCTTTCGCCTGGGATCCCTGCACAATGCCCTGGAGGGAGAAGTGATGCTGCCGCTGAGCGTCCTCAACCAAATGCGGCGCCAGGCGGTGGAGCAGTTGCAGGCGCTGCGAGCTCGACCCCGCCGCTGGCACCTGAACCCTAACGCCCGCTGGCAGGACCTGCTGCCCCCCCCAGAGCAAGCCGAGCCGGGATCGCCCCAGCTTGTGGTCTTGGTGCGGGATCCGGAGCAGTTGCCGGCAGTGATTGCCTGTGGCATCCGCCAGATCTACCTGGAGTTGGAGGATCCCCGCCGCTACCGGGAAGTTATCCGCGCTACCAAAGCTGCCCACCCCGAGGTGGAGCTGTGGGTGGCCCCGCCCCGCATTACCAAGCCGGGAGAAAGCTGGATCCTCAAACAGGTGTTGGCAGCAGGAGCCGATGGCTATCTGGTGCGCAACTACGACCACCTGCGCTTTTTTGCCAACCAGCGCTGCATCGGCGATTTTTCTCTGAACGTGGCCAACCCCATCACCGCTCACTATTTCAAAAGCCGCTACCACCTGGAGCGCCTGACGGCCTCCTATGACCTCAACCACGAGCAACTGGGATCCCTGCTGCAAGCTGGCCCCGCCCACTGGTACGAGGTTACCATCCACCAGCACATGCCCCTGTTTCACATGGAGCACTGCGTCTTCTGCGCCTTTTTGTCGAGCGGCACGGATTACACCAATTGTGGCCGCCCCTGCGAAAAACACGAGGTAAAGCTAAGGGACAGGGCTAATGTTGAGCACATTTTGAAAGCTGACGCTGGCTGCCGCAACACCCTCTACAACGGCAAAGCCCAAACTGGGGCCGAATATGTGCCGCGGCTACTGGCACTGGGGCTGCGCTATCTGCGCATCGAGTTCCTCCAGGAGTCTCCTGCGGAGATCCAACAAACTCTGCGTTGTTACCAGCAACTCCTTCAGGGCCAGATGAGTGGCTCTCAACTGTGGCGCCAGCTGAAGCTCCACAGCCAGCTAGGGGTAACACGCGGTTCTCTGGAAAGTTGACAAGGGACGGCGCGGCCAAGCGCAATCCAAAAAGTGACGGGATCCCGGTCCATGCTCTTTTCGCCTCAGCAGATACTCCCCTCCGCCCTCTACCCCCTCCTGCACCAGGGCCTGAAAACTCTTTTCCCGGAGGCTCTCTGGGAGCTGCCGGCGGATCCCTCTAGACGGCAAGTAGCCCTTACCTTTGACGACGGCCCCCACCCGCAGCACACGCCAGCTCTGTTGCAGGTTTTACAGGAGTTTCAGGTGCCGGCCACCTTCTTTGTGTTGGGGGAACGGGTGCAGCGCTGGCCCCACCTGGCCCGGCAAATCCGCCAACAGGGCCACGGGATTGGTCTGCACGGCTGGCAGCATCACTCCTTTACCCAGCTCAGCCGCAGCGAATTGCACAACAGCTTGCGGCGCAGCCAAGCCGCCCTGGTGGCTGCCTGCGGCGGGATCCCAGAAGAATATCGGGCTGTGCGTCCCCCTAACGGACTGTTTTGGCCGCAAACGCTGGTGGATCTGCGCCGCTGGGGATTTTTTCCGGTGATGTGGAGCGTGGTGCCCGAAGATTGGCTGGAACCACCAGTTGCCCTGGTAGTAGAGCGGGTGCTGGCCCAGGTGCGGCCTGGCTCTCTAATTGTGCTCCACGATGGCGCCCAGGGAGGATCTCAAGTAGCCAAGGTGACGCGCCACTTGATCCCGGCCTTGAGAGAGGAGGGGTTTGACTTTGTCAGCCTGCCGGATCCTGGAAACCTTCCCAGTTGCGGAAAAGATTGAATACAGTAGGAGTCAGCTATCGAGCAGGGGGCAAGCTATGGGCGTGCGCAAGATCATCTACGGCATTTTTGGGCAGCGGGCCGGCAGCGTTATCGTCGGTACTTGGAACTGGCTGTGGGGGATCCCTGTGGACAAGGGTGGCACAGGGGCGGTGATGGTAGCAGAAGAATCGCTACGGGCCATGCAAGAGACCGTGCAGCGTCTGACCGAAGCCGTCGCCACCCAGGTAGCTGCCTACCAGCGGGCCGAGCAAAAGTACATGCAAAAGGTGCGGGAGTACCAAGCGCTGGAGAATAAGGCTCGCCTGGCCATGCAGCGAGGGGATCAAGAGGCCGCCCGCCTGGCCATGGCGGAAGCGCTGCGCATTGAGGCGGTTCTCGGCCCGCTCAAAGAGAACGTGGAAACAGCGGAGCGCTACGTTACCGCTGCCAAGCAAAAGCTGGCCCGGGAAAAAGAGCGGCTGGCGGCCTACAAGAGCGAGCTGAGCAACCTCAAAGACATCAACGAGGTAAACCAAGCTCTTGAGCAGATGACTCGCGTCAACAACGCCTACAACATCGACTCGGCCAAGTCCCAATTCGAGGCGGCCAAAAATGCCATCCAAGCTCGCCAGCTCAAGACCCGCGCCATGAGCGAGCTCTCCGAGGATCGCAGCGAGCAACTTGCCGCCCAACTGGATGAAATGGCCATGGACGACGAAGTCTCTCGCCGGCTGGCCATGCTCACTGGCCAGGGGGGCAGCTCCGCCAATCTCCCCTTGCCGGATCTGGATTTCGAGAAGCGGCTTCCCCAATAGTGGGGATCCCTTCTGGCTATTGCCCCGCCTTGTCGGGTCTTTTCCTTCGCTGGGGTGTCGTTCCCGGGGGAGAGGGTCAACTTAGTCCTCGGCGAAATCGGCTTCCACCACCCCGCCGGTCTCGGGGCTGGCAGCCACTGCCTGCGCCGGCACAGCTTGTGCCACCTGTGGCACTTGCACGATCTGGGGCGTGAAGACAAACAAGTTGTACACCGTGTTGCGGCGGATGTTGTCCATCATCTCCAGGAACAGCTCATAGCCCTCGTTCTTGTACTCGATGAGGGGATCCCGTTGGCCATAGCCGCGCAGGCCCACCGCTTCCCGCAGCGCCTCCATCTGCTGTAGGTGCTCCCGCCAGAGGGTGTCTACCTGTTGCAACAGGAAGAAGCGCTCCGCCTTGCGCATCAGGCCAGGCTCAAACGTATCCAAGAAAGCTTCTTTGGCCTCGTAGGCTAGCTCTGCCTGCTTGATCAGGTGGTTCAAGATCTGTTCGTAGGAGAGATCCCGCAAGTCGTCGGCCTTGAGATTCTCTTTGAGCAGGGGGATGAACTCCTGCATCTTGGCGGTCAGCTTATCGATTTCCCACTCTTCCGGCGGCAGCTCCGGGTTGACGTGAGCCCGCACGATCTCTTCGACGGTCTTGCGCACGTAGTCCAGGATCTTGGGTTTGAGGTTCTCCCCTTCCAGGATGCGCCGCCGCTCCGAGTAGATGGCCCGCCGCTGGTTGTTCATCACCTCGTCGTACTCAAACACCTGTTTGCGCAGGTCGAAGTAATACACTTCCACCTTGCGCTGGGCGTTCTCCAGGCTACTGGAAAGCAGCGGGTGCTCGATGGGCATGTCCTCATCCACCCGGAACATATCCATCAGCTTGGCCACCCGCTCGCCGCCGAAGATCTTGAGCAGGTTATCTTCCAGGCTGAGGAAAAACCGCGAGGAGCCGGGATCCCCTTGCCGTCCGGCGCGGCCCCGCAACTGGTTGTCGATGCGACGGGACTCGTGGCGCTCCGTGCCGATCACGTGCAGGCCGCCCAGCCGCACCACTTCCTCGTGCTCGGCCTCGGTTACCTTTTCGTACTCGGCCTTGATGCTGTTGTAGACCTCCCGCAGTTGCAAAATCAGCGGATCCTGCACTGGCGCCTTCTCCGAGGCCACCGCGATGAGATCTTCCACCACCAGCTCCGGCAGGCGGTTCAACCCATACTTGGCCACCGCCGCCGCCACCACCTCGTCTAGAGCCTGGCTAGTGCGGGGTGACAGCTCACAGGGGTAAAAGTTGGGAGAGACCACCGTCCAGGATTTTTTCGGCTTGGGCGAGGTTCCGCCAAACCCTTGCCCACCGCCCCGTCCTACCATGGGAACGGATCCCAGCGGGTTGTCGGCGTCCAGTTGCACCAGCTTGGGCATCAGCCGTTCCCGCAGCTTGAGGCGGGCCATGTACTCCGCATTGCCGCCCAAGATAATGTCCGTGCCGCGCCCGGCCATGTTGGTAGCAATGGTTACAGCACCTTTGCGCCCCGCCTGGGCGATGATCTCCGCTTCCCGCTCCACGTTCTCCGGCTTGGCGTTGAGGAGGTTGTGTGGGATCCCCATTTCCTTGAGCATGGCCGAGAGGCGTTCGGATTTCTCTACGCTGGTGGTTCCCACCAAAACAGGGCGCCCCTGGGCGTGCATGTGGGCAATTTCCTCGGCGACCGCTTTCCACTTGGCGTTTTCGGTCTTGTACACCAAGTCGGGGGCGTCTTTTCGGCGAATGGGCCGGTTGGTGGGGATCACCGTGACTTCTAGGTTGTAGGTTTTGCTGAACTCGGCTTCCTCGGTGCGGGCGGTGCCTGTCATGCCGGAGAGCTTAGGGTATAGCAGGAAGAGGTTTTGGTAGGTGATGGTGGCCAGGGTTTGGCTCTCGTTTTGAATCGGCACCCCCTCCTTGGCCTCCACCGCCTGGTGCAGCCCGTCTGACCAGCGGCGACCAGGGAGCACCCGCCCAGTGAACTCGTCTACGATCACCACCTCTTGGTTGCGGACGATGTAGTGGACATCCCGGATGAAGAGCTCCTTGGCCTTCACCGCATTAAAGACAAAATGCGCCCAGGGATCCTTGGGATCGAACAAGTCGGAGACCCCTAGCAACCGCTCGGCGGCTTCAAAACCTTCGTCGGTGAGGATGACGTTGCGGGCTTTTTCATCCACTTCGTAGTGCTCGTCCCGGATCAGCTCCCGCGCCACCTGGGCCGCCTTGAGGTACTTTTCGGAGGGACGGGCCATCTGGCCGGAGATGATCAGGGGAGTGCGGGCCTCGTCGATGAGGATGGAGTCCACCTCGTCGATGATGCAGTAGTTAAAGGGCCGCTGCATCACCTCTTTGATGTCGGTGGCCATGTTGTCCCGCAGGTAGTCAAAGCCCAACTCGCTGTTGGTGCAGTAGGTAATGTCGCAGTGGTAGCTGCGCCGCTTCTCGTCGCTGGACATGCCCTCTTGCACCAGGCCAACCGTTAGGCCCAGGAAGCGGTGCACCTGCCCCATCCACTCCGAGTCCCGCCGGGCCAAGTAGCCGTTGACAGTAACGATGTGAACCCCTTTCCCGGTTAAGCCGTTTAAGTAGGCAGGCAGGGTGGCAACCAAGGTTTTCCCTTCGCCGGTTTTCATTTCGGCAATCTGCCCTTCGTGCAGCACCATCCCACCAATGAGCTGCACATCGTAGTGGCGCAAGTTGAGAACCCGCTTGGCCGCTTCCCGCACCACCGCAAACGCCTCGGGCAGGAGATCGTCGAGGGACTCCCCTCTATCCAAGCGCTGGCGAAACTCGGTGGTCTTGGCCCTGAGCTCCGCATCGGAAAGGGAGGCGATCTCAATCTCCAGCGAGTTAATCAGCTTGACGACAGGGAGGTACTGTCGGATCTTGCGATCGTTGGGATCCCCGAAGAGTTTCTGGAGGGCTTGGAGCATGGGCGAGCCTAGGCCAATAGAACGGGTATAGCGCAATTTTATCATTCCCCTCCCATTGTCTTGGGCGGCTAGAGCTTTGGCAGGAGGGAGGTGCTTGCGGCCAAGGGCAAGAAGATGTCAGGCTAGGGAAGCAAAGGGATCCTACGGCTTATGAATTTCTTGGGCATTGGGCTGCCAGAAATGCTCGTTATCTTTGCAGTGGCCCTCTTGGTGTTTGGGCCGCGCAAGCTGCCAGAGGTGGGTCGTGCCTTAGCTAAAACCTTGCGCAGCCTACAGGATGCTGCTAGGGAGTTTGAGGCGCAGTTAAGTCAGGAGGCCCAGGAGCTGGAAAAAGCTGCCCGCGCCTCTGCTCCCCAGACAGCAGTTGCAGCTTCACCCAAAACCAACCCCGTCGCCACCGCCGAGGCAGCTGCAAAACCCGTAGCTGCGGCAGAGCCTGGGGCCCCTGCGGACAACAACCCACCGACAGCAGATGCTGCCTAGCTTCCTCGCTTCGGCCTGGAGATCCCCTGCCTTTTTGGACAGGGGCAGCCATACCTCGCTCCAGGGATGGAGGCTGCTGTCCCGCTTGCTCTTGGTTCAAATCCTAGGGTAGAAGGGCTGACTTTATGCCCACGGCCACTTTGTTGGTCTCTTGTCCGGATCAAAAAGGGCTGGTAGCCAAGCTCTCCAACTTCATCTACAGCTACGACGGCAACATTCTTCACGCCGACCACCACACGGATCTCGAGGCAGGGCTGTTCCTGAGCCGCATCGAGTGGGATTTGGAGGGCTTTCGTCTGGAACGGTCGGAGATCGTCCCCGCTTTCTCCGGCATTGCCCGTGGCATCCAGGCCAACTGGGAGCTGCATTTTTCTGACACCCGCCGGCACATTGCCGTGTGGGCCAGCAAGCAGCCCCACTGTCTGTTGGATCTGATCTGGCGCCAGAGGGCTGGGGAGCTGCCGGCGGAGATCCCTTTGATCATCAGCAACCACCCCGACTTGGAGCCGCTGGCCCGCTCCTTCGGCATCGACTACTATCACATCCCCGTTTCTCCGGAGAACAAGGCCGAGGCAGAGGCCCGCCAGCTTGCCTTGCTCCAGGAGTATCGCATTGACTTGGTGGTGTTGGCCAAATACATGCAGGTCTTAAGTGGGTGGCTGCTCCGCCAGGCGCCGCCGGTGATCAACATTCACCACTCCACCCTGCCTGCTTTTGCCGGTGCCAACCCCTACCAGCGCGCCCACCAGCGGGGCGTCAAGATCATCGGCGCCACTGCCCACTACGCCACCGAGGAGCTGGACGAGGGGCCAATCATCGAGCAGGACGTGGTGCGGGTGAGTCACCGCGACACAGTAGCCGACCTCATTCGCAAGGGCCGCGACATGGAGCGCCTAGTCCTGGCCCGGGCCGTGCGCTATCACCTGGAAAATCGCGTGCTGGTCTACCACAACAAGACGGTGGTGTTCGCTTAGGGGAGCCGCGCCGTTCCAAGGGATCCCTTCCTCAGCAGGGCGGCGCTCCAGAAAGAGAACTGCTCTGCCAAACTGGAAAACAAGAGTAGAGGTGGGATTATGGCCTTCGATTGGTTTCGCCGTCGCTACACCGACTCCAAGGGTGGAGCAGAATCCTCTCCCCAAGACCCTGAGTTGGTGGCCCCCCCAGCGCCAGAGCCGGCAGCCATGTCGCCAGAGGACTACTTGGCCTTTGCCAAGGCTGCCTATGCCAACCTAAAGGCGCGGGCTGCAGCCCAAGCCACTCAAGCAGAGGTTGTCTCCCCAGCCGCCCCAGCGCCAGAATCGCCTGCAAGCGACGGATCCCAGCCCTCTGCCCCAGAGGCGGCAGCAACTGAGGCGGTCTCTCCCACCTCGCCCCCTGTCCAGCCGGTTGCTGCGCCTTCCTTTTTTGATCTGGCTCCCCGTGCTGCCGAGCGCCTGCAGGCCCTAGAAGCCACTGCTGTGGAGGAGCCAGAGCCGGTGGTCACAACCGTGGCCGCCCCGCCCCCAGAGCCGGCGGCGGAAGAGCTGGTTTTCGACGAGGGCTTTCGCTGGTCAGCCGAGATCCTGGCGGCCCAAGGGCGCAAACCCGAAGAGATCTCCGTAGAAGAGATCTCCTGGCTGCAAAAGCTGCGGCGAAGTCTAGGCAAAACCCGCCTTAACCTCATCAACCAGCTAAAAGCCTTAGTGGGCCGCGGCCCTCTCGACCAGGATGCCGTCGAGGAAATTGAGGCAATGTTGCTGCAGGCGGATGTGGGGGTTGAGGCCACTGAGCAGATCATTCAGGCCCTGCAAAAACGCCTGCGCGAAGAGGTGGTGCCCCCAGAGGAGGCGGTGAAGTACCTCAAGCAGCAGATGCGGCAGATGCTGACAGTAGGGGATCCCACCTTTGCACCGCAGCGGGGCACGCTCAACATTTGGCTGATCGTAGGCGTAAATGGGGTGGGCAAGACCACCACCATCGGCAAAATTGCCCATGTGGCCCGTGAGTCTGGCTACCAGTGTCTAATTGCTGCCGCCGATACCTTCCGCGCTGCCGCTGTGGAGCAGCTCAAGATCTGGGCGGAACGCGCCGGGGTGGAGGTGATTGCCAACCCGTCCCCCAATGCCGACCCAGCGGCGGTGGTGTTTGATGCCATCACGGCTGCCAAGGCCAGAGGCACCGAGTTGCTGCTGGTGGATACAGCAGGCCGGCTACAAAACAAGAAAAACCTGATGGAGGAGCTGGCCAAGATCCGCCGCATCATCGACAAGAAAGCTCCCGAAGCCAAGGTGGAAAGCCTCTTAGTTTTGGATGCCACCCAAGGGCAAAACGGCCTGCGCCAGGCCCAGGTGTTTGCCGAAGTGGCCAAGCTAACCGGTGTCATCCTCACCAAGCTGGACAGCACCGCCAAAGGGGGGATTGCCCTGGCCATTACCCAGCAGATGCACTTGCCCATCCGCTTTATTGGTGCCGGCGAGGGGCTAGAGGATCTGCGACCTTTTTCCAGCTATGAGTTTGTGGAAGCTCTTCTAAGCGAGTATTGAACCCCCCTGGCCATGCGTCGCCGTCAACTTCTGCCCTGGAGCGCTGCAGTGGTGGCGGCTGGACTGTTGTGGGCTTGGGGCGGATCCCACTGGCTCCAGGCGGGCATGGAGCTGACTCTAGCCAGGCCAATTCAAGATCCAGGAGCACTGCAGGAATTTGTTGCCACCTTGGCCCAGGTGCTGTCGGGGGTGCTGGGCTTCACCCTCTCGGTGGTGGCGATTGTGGTGCAGTTGAGCGCGGATCGCTTTACCCCCAAGGTCACCGAGCTATTTTTGCGCGAGAAGGTCAACTTCTACCTGTTCTTTTTTCTCATCCTGGCCAATGTGGTCAGTTTGTGGAGCTCGATGGCCCTTGGTTTCTTCGACAATCCAAGACTGCTGATCGGGCTTAATTTGCTGCTGGGCACGGCCTCGTTTTTGCTACTGATCCCCTACTTTCACTTTGTGTTTCACTTCCTGCAGCCAACTTCGATTGTCCGCCGCATCGAACAGCAGGCACAGCAGGCGATTCTCAGATCTCTGGCTTCCCGGCCTGCCCAGTTCCTACTTGCCAGACGACCTTTGGGCCCCGAGCAGGCCTGCCCCTCTGCGCCAGAGCCTTACTCGACAGCCCAGCAGCGCTGCCTGGCGGCTCTAGATGAGATCAAAACCATCGCCACCAGTGCTCTGCATCAGCAGGAGGGGGTTATCCTTCTAGAGGCCTTGGATAGCCTGAAGGCCCTGTGGCTATTCTATGCCGAGCACAAGGCGCACCTGCCCTGCTCCTGGTTTCTCCTGACCCCCGCGCTGCGGCGGGATCCCGACTTTGCCTCGGTGGATGAGCGGCTATTGAGCCAGATCGAGGCGGAGGGATCCTGGCTGGAGCTGAAGATCCTGCGGCAGTATCAGGCTCTGTTTGCCGAGGGGCTAAATGGCATGCGCCAGGTGAGCACCCTGGTAGCTATCCACACACGGGATCTGGGGATCCGGGCTCTGCAAAGCCAACAGCTTCGGCTTGTGGAGTGGGTAATCAAGTTTTTCAACACCTACCTACGGGCCGTCATCAACGCACGAGATATCCGCAGCGGCTACAACCTGCTCAAGCAGTACCGTCTGCTGGCCGAGGCTGCTTTGCGCCAGCGGCAGCCGGCATTGGTTTTGCAGATAGTCAGCCATTTTCGCTACTACAGCCTGGTGGCCTACAAGGCCGGCCTCTTTTTCCTCTGCGAAACCTTTGGCTTTGACCTGGGCGTTTTGGCCCAACTGAGCTGTGCGCTGCAAGCGGAAACAACAGAGGCCATCCTGCAGGTCTTGTTGCGCCTAGATCAAGACCCGGAAAGCGAGCAGCAGGAAGCCACCCTACGCGGGATCCGCAAAACCCAAGTCCGCTTGGCAGCCTATTTCCTCAGTTGTGGCCGGGAGGATTGGGCGAGGCTGATCTATCAGGACATGCAGCACGAGCCCTTGGCCCGCCTGCAGATTATCCGCCAGGAGCTGCTCTCTACGGCGGCAGAGTTTTGGGAATTTACCGACCGGGGGGAGAACTTCTACTACCTGGAGCCCGCCCTGCAACCCTATGCCGAGCAGTTTTTTGGCTGGTTCCAGGGACTGACCTCACTGGTAGATGGGCTAGAGAGTACCTCTGGATCCCTGGAGCTTCCCTAAAAAAAGCCAGATCTCTTTCCGCGGAGTCTAGTCTGGTTAGAGCCGCCACTGGCTGCTGTTTCAGAGGGCTTGTCTCATGCGTCCTTCCGGCAACCCCAACCGTCTAAGCAGTACTTCTTTTGTCCAGTTTCGCCGCGACCCAAACCTGCTGTCCTTTTGGGGCCTGAGCCTGTGGATCACGGGCCTGGCAGTGCCGCTGTTTGTGCTTTCGGGGGCGGATCCCAGCTTGGCTGGCTGTGACGAGAGCTTTTATGCCCAGATGGCCCGCGAGCTGCTGCGGGGAGGCAACTGGCTGGGGCCGACTTTTCTGGGGGAGCCCTTTTTTGAAAAACCTCCCCTGCTTACCTGGAGTGTGGCCCTCAGCTTTGCCCTCTACGGCGTAAACGAGTGGGCGGCGCGGCTGCCCGGGATCCTAGCGGCTCTGCTTTCTATTCCCCTCATTGGCTGGATTGGGCGGGCCTTTTTGCCAACCCGGGCAGCCCTGCTGGGCATGGCGGTTTTACCCCTCTGCTACCTCTGGGTGCAGCAGGGACGGCTGGTGGGGCAGGACGTGCCCCTAACCTGCCTAGAGCTCTTGGGGATCCTGGCCCTAGTCAACGGCAGCCGCGGCCACCGGCGCTGGTTTTGGCTGGTGGGGGTAGCCTTTGGGCTGGGCCTCTTGATGAAGAGTGCCATGATCCTGCTGCCGGGGGTTGCTTTGATCCCCTACCTGTGGCAGCAGCGGCGGCACTGGCTGGGATCCAGCTCTTTTTGGCTGGGGATGTTGCTAGGCTTGGGGATCTTTGGCCTCTGGCTGGTGCCGGCTATGGGGGTGTATGGCGCAAAGGTGCTGGCCACCTTGGTGGGGAAGGTGTGGGAGCTGGGGCGAGAGCCCTTCCATGCCGATGCCACTGGCTGGTACTACTTTTGGCACCTCCCGCTCCACGGCTTCCCTTGGACAGTTTTGGCCTTGGTAGGAGGCTGGCTGCTGCTGCGGCAAAAGCCGGGATCCACCCTGCTGGTTTGGTCTTTCCCCCTGCTGTTGCTTTTGCTCTTGCAGCTCTACCCCACCAAAACGCCCTACTACACGGTACAGCTCTATCCCTGGCTGGCTCTCCTGGCAGGGGTGGCCCTGGATCAAGCTCTGCCGTTTCCGCTCCGCACCGGCTCGGTGGCAACAGCGGGACGAGGTTCTTTGCGAGACAGACCCCACCTGGCCCAGGTGCTCTCCTGGGGGCTGGCGGCGGTGGGGACCCTGCTTTTGGGTTTGGGAGTGGCCGTCAGGCGGGATGTCGAGGGATTGGAGCTGCTCCAACCCCACGCCTGGTCGTTGGTGGCCATTGGTCTGTTGTATCTGCTCTTGCCGGCAATCTGGAGCTGGCGGCGGGTGCTGCACTATGCTGGTGAACTCTGGGTGGGTACGCTCCTAGCTGCCAGCATCCTCACCATGGTCAGCATTGTTCTGCGGCCTGACTTTGGCAATTTCAATCCCGCCTTCGCTCAGATGGACTGGAAACAGATGCTGGGCTCTGCCGACCCCGATTTTCCCGTGGTAGACATTGGCCGCAGCGGCCTGCCGGATGTCTGTCAAGCCCAGGCCCTCGCCTTCTACACCCCTAACCCCGGGCGATGGGTGGATAACCAGGCCCTACGGGCAGGGGAACATGGGGATTACCTCTGGGTCTCCCCTGTCCAAGCTCAGCAGCTATCGCTCCAGGAGCTGGGGCTACAGCCTTTGGCTGAGGTGGAGGGCTGGCAACTGGCGCGTCGCCTGGATCGAGCTGCCGGGGGGTCTTCTCCCTAGCGAAATCCTCGCCGAGGCTTTGAGGCTGATCTATCTGAGAGCCTGCCCCGGTTGGTGGTGATGTCTTCCCTCTCCTATAAGGAGGGAAGCTAGGAGGGAAGGCTCAACTATCCAAACTCCTGTTCGATGATCCGCCAGCGGGCGGTCATCACCCCTGGTTCGAGGCTGAGGCGGCTGACAACCTGTTCTAGAGCCTGGTCATCGCGGGTTTGGGTGACCAGCTCTGCTTCGACTTTAACGAGGTCGGGCTTGTTCTCCAGGTCTTCGCTGTAGAGAGCTCGCAATTTGAGATGGGAAGGGGCTATGCCCTGCAGCAGCAGAGCGCGCAGGTGGGCTTCCGCATGGCTTTTGCAAATAAATGAACACTCATAAACCAGTTCCAGTTCTGTGCCTTTGAGGGGCTGCTGGTTGATGCGGTAGCCCAGGGGGCGCAGCAGAATATTGGAAATCAGCACAGCTCCTGCCCCAATAGCGGCTTGGGGAATATACCCCGCCCCGGCAAAGGCTCCCACGGCAGCCGCACACCAGATGGTGGCAGCGGTGTTCAAGCCGCGCACGCTGGCCCCTTCTTTGAGGATGACGCCCCCGGCCAAAAAGCCGATCCCCGACACCACTTGGGCAGCAATGCGGGTCGGGCTGCTTTCATCAGGAGTGAGAACTGAGAGCATGACAAACAAGGCTGAACCGGTGGCCACCAAGGTGTTGGTGCGCAGGCCGGCCATGCGCTGCCGCCACTGTCGCTCCAACCCGATGAGGGATCCCAAAATAAAAGCAACCGTTAGGCGGAAGGTGAAGTCGATCCAGGTCATAGGTCAGGCTCCAGTTCTCGTGGAGGAGTGAGGGCTAGCCGGCCACATCTGGGATCCCAAGGGCTTTGGCCGCCTGTTCCAGAGCCTGCCAGAGGGTTTCCAGTTGAGCAAAGGCCACTTCTGGGGCCAGCTTACCACCTGTTTCTAAAGCGCAGGTTATGCTGACTCGATGGGCGTAGCGCTGCAGCAGCAACCGGAACTGAGCTGTGGTGGAAGGAGCTTTCAAGGTCATGGCACACCTCCTGAACGAATAATCGGATTCAATCTCAAACCAGCTCCCCCAGGCCGGGGGTAGCCTGGGAGCCGAAGTTGGACTGCAAGGGGAAAAGAGCGGCCTCAGAGCTCGACTTCAACGCCGACCAGCCAAGCTACCAGGGTGAAATACACCCAGAGTCCGGTGAAGTCTTTGATGGTGGTGATGAAAGGGTCGGCTCCGGGAGCGTGGTCAAAGCCCAGCTTTAAGAGGATCCAGGGCAGAATCGCCCCCAGAAAAGCTCCTAAAGTCAACACAATGGCCATAGATAGGCCCACTGCGAGACCCAACTGTGGGATCCCATTGGGTGCTCCCTGCCAGAAGTAAGCAATCACCCCAGCCGCAACCCCTAGAATGACACCAATAATGCCGCCAATACTGGCTTCTCGCAGCAAGTAGCCAAGAAACTGCTTCACGTTGATATGGCCCCAGGCGAGACCACGGGCAAAGATGGTGGTGGATTGGGTGCCAACATTGCCGCCCATATCCATGATCACCGGGATGAAGACAGCCGCCGCTGTAACTGCCTGCAACACTTCCTCAAAGGTTTCAATCACTCCTCCCACCAACATGCCGCCGATCAGGGTGATGATCAAAAAAGTGAGGCGCAAACGCACAGAATACCAGCGGGATCCCTTGACCAGCCGCTCGCTCCACACCTTATCGCGGCTGAGCAAGCTAGCCACCCCGGCCTGGGCCAAAGCCGCATCCGTAGCCTCCTCTTCCACCAAGTTGATCACATCCTCAAAGGTGATATCCCCCACCAAGCGCCCTTCGCTGTCTACCACCGGAATGGCCGGCAAGCCGGAATCCTTAAGCAGGCGGGCTGCTTGCAAATCTCGATCGGTAACCCGAGCAACAATATCCGATCCTTCGATCAGCTCCCGAATGGGTAGGTCGGGATCCACTTTCACCAGCCGCACGGTGCGCACCAGACCTTTGTAGAACCGCTGGTCATCGACCGCAAAGATGACATCCAGCTCGTCGTCCCCCAGTTGGGAGTCGCGCACGCTGGCCAAAGCGGCCCCGACGGTGAGGGTATCGCGCACCGCCAAGTAGCGCAGGTTCATCAGCCGACCGGCACTGCGCTCCGGGTAGTTCAGCAGGATATTCACGGCTTCACGGGCTTCTGGGCTGAGGTTGGCGATCAGCCGCTTGGTAACTTTGGCCGGCAGCTCCTCAAATAGACGCACCCGCTCGTCTGGGGGTAGGGCTTCCACCAGCCGGATCACCTCTGGGTCTTCCATGCTGCGGATGAGATCGGCCTGTTCTTCGGGCCGCAGATACTCAAATACCGCCATAGCTTTGTCTTTTTCCAACAGGCGAAAAGCCAAAACCCGCTGCCGTGGAGAAATCTCCATTAACTGCTGCACCAGCTCGGCAATAGGGGCACGATTGGCCGCTCGCTTGGCGGCTTCCAAAGAGGCGGGAGAGAGAAGATCGCGAAGCATGTTTTGCCGCATAACAAACCTCCGAAGGTTGAAGTTAGCCGGATAAAAGACCCGGAGGGCAACGGCCAACTCGTGCTCCAAAGCTCATGGGAGCCCTGAAGCTGAACGCCTCACAAAACCTTAGATCCGACTCGAAGCCCAAAAGCCCAAGTCGATAAAAGGGATCCCCTGGCCCACGAACACCTACAAAAGCCAAAGCCAGGGGAAGTCCCCTTTGAAGCACTCCTGATTTTCCCTTTTCCGATGCTCAGGTCGAGCTCTGCTCAGCCCATCTGTTCGTCGCCGACCGAGAGAGCCACCCAAGCCAGAAGCTATTTGAGAAAGCTCTCCTGCCCCTTCGCGTTGGCGAAACGGGATCCTCTCAAGCGACGACTGAAGCTGTCAGCGGGAAAAAGGAAGACACCAGTAGGATGTAGGTCTCCAAGGATTTGATCCCCGAAGAGCGATCCTTGCCGGCCAGTGCTACAACTGCCAGAAGCGTCCATGGTGTTGAACGTTTTCCTCCAAGAAAGTTGAACCGGAATAACCCGGACAGCCTGAAGAGGATCTCTTCAGCCCTTTTTAGGCTAGTTGCCAAAGCGGGATCCGGTCAACCTTTTTTCCGTTCCTTGCCTATCTCGGTGGCAGCAGCCGCTTCTCAAGGGCTAACGCCCAGACCGGAGTCACTGAGCTTTTTGCCATGGGCAAGGTCGGATTCGAACCGACACGGTTTCCCGCCGCATTTTGAGTGCGGTGCGTCTACCAGTTCCGCCACTCGCCCGGACTGGAACCATTATCCTACTGAACCGGTGGAACCTCGTCAACCATCCCTACGCACCGCGGGCTTGCTGCAGTTGTTGAGCTTTTTGCCGCAGCTTGCGGGTTTGCTCCATCACTTCCTCCAGATCTTCGTGGGAGAGGCGCTCCACGTAGTTGATCTTAATCTCTTCCAGCAAGTCTTGTAACAGGGAGCGGATCTCATCCAGCGCATGTTGCTGGGTGAGTTCGTTGGCCAAGACTTCGCCAAAGCGCCGCAACAGTTGGGCCGCCAACTGGGAGCCGACGGGATCCTCGAAGCTGTGGGTCAAGGTTTTATAGGTGGTGGTGGTCAGCTCGCTGGCCAGGCGCTCCGTCAGTTGGCCGGGCAGGGATCCGAGGCCGGGTAGCCGTTCCAGGGTTTGCAGGGCGGGGAGTTGTTTGAGCAGGCCATCCAGGTTGTAGCGGAGCAATTGCTCCACCTCCGGCTGAACCTGGGGCAGGACGCGGTAGAGGACGGTGCGAAAAACCAGGTTGGCAATGGCTTCCAGCTCGTTGATCTCGTTGAGGTCGATGTAGCTGCGGGAGGGATCGGCTGCTGGCAACAGGGGCAAGGATCCCCGCTGGATGGATGCCTGGATTTGGTTGATCACCCGCACGACGATGACCTCGGTCAGGTCTTCGGCGAAGTTGGTAACAAAGCCTTGGCTCACCTGGGCGCGGATCCGCTCCAGATCCAGCAACTGCGCCTGTCCCAGCCGGATGGTAACGGGGATTACCCGCAGCCAGCGCCAAAAGGGCAACAGCAGCAGCACATCGTACCAGCGCCAGAGCATGGCATCCAGCCAATTGACGCCGGTGTAGCGACGGCTGATGGCCACCGTGCGCAGCACAAATTCCAGCCCAAACACCAAGGCAAAGGGAAAGTCCAGCAGGGGGAAAAAGTCCACCGGGTTGCCGCTCTCGCCGATGGGGCGGGAGTAATTGGTCTCGAAGAGGGGGCGCAGGCGGGCCTGGAAAAATTCGATCCCGTCTTTGGGATCGACGCTGGCCAAGTATTCGGCAGTCCAGAAGCGGGCGAAGGCAGCCTTGGCCGAGTCGGCTTCGGGGATGTGCTCCCGCATCAAGTTGAGGATGCGCACAAACTGGCCGGTTTTGTTGGCGGCCTGAAAGGGGTTGGTCTCGATCATCTCGTCGCTCAGTTGCCGCAGGCGGGCCAGGATCGGTGCCGCTGCTTCCGACTCCACCCCAAAGCGCAGGGTGACCTGGCGCAGCTCATCCACCAGGGCCAAGTAGCGCTGGGTTTCCGGGTTGGGCTCAATGCCTTTAACCGGGTCGTACAGGTCGGTTACCGGGGAGCGGCTGGTCTGTTGGGAGAGGATGGGCAAGGGAATGGGAGGGCCAAAGGCACCGAAGATCTGCACCCGCCCCTGGAGCCAGAAGTCTCGCCAGGGCACGTAGCTGAGGTCGAAGAGCACCAAGCACAGGTTGCCCAAAGCCAGCACGGCCATTCCTTTTTCGTAGAGGAGGAGCCAGCGGCTTCGCCCCTTGCGGACGGAACGTCTGATAATGCGTCGAGCGGCGTTCATGATCTCGTGCAACGGGTTGGGCTAAGCCAGCCCTAGCCTACCACCCCTGGTTTGAGCTTCTCTTGGCCGGGGCAAGCTGTTGCACAACTTGGCCAAACTGCTGCCAGATGGCCTCTGCCTGTGGCCCCACCTGGCGTAGGATCCAGCCCTGACAGATGGGATCCGGCGACCGCAGCAGCCAGTGGTGCGTATCCGTCGGCCACTCCGGCTCTGGCCAATCCCCCAGTAAGTACAGGGATCCCCAGCAGAGATGGGATCCCAGCACCGACGCGGCGGAGATATGCTGGTGGGGAAAGCGCAGGTCTAGGTGCTCCTGCAGCCAGAGTTTGCTCCCGTCTGTGGAGGCGGGGATCCCGGCAGCGACCCAAACCCGCAAGCTGCTGGAAAGGCGCCGAAACTGCCAGCATTCCCCCATGGCCAGCCGCCCGGCTGTCCAGATCTCGGCATAGGCCAAGCGGGCACTGGGATCCAGCTCGATCTGCACCTGTTGGCGGAAGTCTGCTCCTGCGCCCAGAATGGTCGGGTGAGGGATCCAGATCAGTTGGCTGGTGGGAGCCAGCTTGACCTTGGCCTGTTGCCGGCTCAGGCCGGGGTGGAGGCGGGTTGCCCCCTGGGTGCGAATTTCCAGCGCTGCGCCTGCCCCCAGCTCGATGGCGATGTGGTGGCGATCCCCGCCCAGCAGTCCACCATTGGGGTTGCGTAGGTAATAGAGTGGCGGCTCACCCGGGGATCCCAGCCATTGCAGGGGGGCCTGAGAATACTCCCAAATGCGAGTCTGTTGGCCTTGGCGGCTGATCTTCAAGAGGGCCTTGCCGAAGTTCACAGGTGGCTCATAGAGGTAGAATCGGCCTGGATGGAGCGAAAGAGCACCTCCCGCTCCAGCCAGCTCAGGATCTGCTCCAGCCCCTCGCCCGTGCGCAGGTTGGTGAAGACAAAAGGCCTGTCCCCCCGCATGCGGCGGGCATCCCGTTCCATCACCCCCAAGTCTGCCCCTACGTAGGGCGCCAGGTCGATCTTGTTGATCACCAGCAGGTCAGAGCGGGTGATCCCCGGCCCCCCCTTGCGCGGGATCTTGTCCCCTTCGGCCACGTCAATAACATAGATGCAGGCATCCACCAGCTCTGGGCTGAAGGTGGCTGCCAAGTTATCCCCCCCCGATTCCACCAGGATGAGATCCAGGGGACAGAAGCGGCGCTCCAGCTCCTGAATGGCATCGAGGTTGAGGGAGGCGTCTTCCCGAATGGCCGTGTGGGGACAGCCGCCGGTCTCCACGCCGATGATCCGCTCCGCTTCCAGCGCCTTGGCCCGCACCAAAAACTCGGCATCTTCGCGGGTATAAATATCGTTGGTCACCACGGCCAAAGACAGGTGATCCCGCAGCGCCAGACAGAGCTTTTCCACCAGGGCGGTTTTTCCGGATCCCACCGGGCCCCCAATGCCAACCCGTACCGGCTGAGCAGTCTGTACCATTGTGCCCGACCTCTGATACTTGAGGCTCTTTTTGGGCATTTTAGAACCAGGTGCTCGCAAGGGATCCGGGTATGGTTCGACTTTTGGTGGCAACTGCCGTGGTGCTGGTGGGCTTTTTGGTTGTGAACCGCCTCTATCGCAACCCGCTCGGTTCAGAGCCGAGGCCGGAACAGGCCAGCCCTGAGGCCGCCCAGCAAGGAATCCCCCAGGGAGGGCCGCTGCAGATCTACCAGTCGCGGGAACAGCTCCAGCAAACCCTCAATCAAGGGGCTACGGCCACGCAGCAGCAGGTGGAGGCCCTCGAGCAGTCCTTGGGGAATTGAGTTGGGGCTTGCAAACAGGGCTGCCGCCCGGCTTGACGGTGGGGCCGGGAAAGCCCGCACCCAAAGTTGTCAGAAGGCTTGAAACTCACTCCTCCAGTGGGAGCAGGGATCCCTGAGGAAACAGCCAGGGCAGCGGAGTGGAAGGCTTGGGCGGATCCCCCAAACGCGCTAAAGTCGAGAATGCTGCAATTTTATAGATCATCCATGCGGATCCCTCCTGTTCCCCCAGAAAAAGCCGATAAGCAACTGCAGAAGGTTTACGAAAGCCTGGAGAAAACCTACGGCACCGCCCTCAACCCGCTACAGGTGATGGCCCATAAGCCACAACTGATGCGGGCGGTGATGAACCTTTACGGGGCGCTGCACACCGACAACCCCAACCTGCCCGAAGAGCTGAAGGAGCTGGTCAGCATCCGCATTGCCCAGATCAACGGCTGCCGCCACTACTGCCTGCCCTACCACACCCTGCAGGCGCAAAAACACGGAGCTAGCCCGGCCAAAATTGCGGCGGTGGCCCAGGCCCGCACCAGCACCCTCTACACCGAGGCGGAGAAACTGGCCATCGAGTACGCCGAGCGCATGACTGTGCCTAGCATGGTGGTTACCGACAGCTTCTTTGCCCGACTCAAAGCCATCTGGTCGGATGAAGATCTGGTGGAGCTCTCGGCCTGGATCGGCTTTATGAACTTCTGGACCAAGGTCATCGCTGCTTTGGATGTGCCTCTGGATCCTGTTTTTGCGGAGCAACTCCAGGCCTCCTAGGCCCAGTCGTCTCGCGTGCTGAAGCTGCGGTCGTACACCTGGCCGCGGGCGTGGATCTGGCGGGTGCGGGCAAACAGCTCCTCTTCGCTCAGGCCCCACTGCTCCAAGATCTGATCCAAATCCTGCTGCAGATCCCAGGCGCCAGGGAAACCTTGATAGCGGATGCGCAGACGGGCGACTTCGGCCAGCACCCAATCGGAGGGAGGGTTCTCCCGAGCCTGCGCCATCAGCTCATCAAGCACAGCCCTGTCGGTAGCATATAGCGGATGCTGTTGCTCCCGCCGAGATAAGCCATTCGGGGGTGAACCAGATGCCGCCATCCCTCTCCTTACCTTTCTTTAAAACACTCTAGCCGAACCCATTAGGGGATCCTCAATGACGAAAATTGGGATCCCTGATGGCCCGAGAGATCGAGGAACCGCGGGAAAGCCGTTATACTGCAAATGTTGCAGACCATAAACATTCTTCAGTTGCGGAGGCGGCGGCCATGCCCATGCCCATGATCGAGACCCGTACCGACCGGATGCTGCTCAACTTTGGGCCGCACCATCCCTCTATGCACGGGGTCTTGCGCCTGCTGGTCACCCTCGATGGCGAAAACATCGTTGATTGCGAGCCCGTGATCGGCTACTTGCACCGCGGCATGGAAAAAATTGCCGAAAACCGCACCGTGGTGCAATACCTGCCCTACGTCTCTCGCTGGGACTACGGCGCTGGCATGTTCAACGAGGCCATCACCGTCAACGCCGTCGAGAAACTGGCTGGGATCCCGGTGCCCCGGCGGGCCAGCTACTTGCGCGTGATCATGTTAGAGCTGACCCGCATCACCAACCACCTGCTCTGGTTCGGCCCCTTCTTGGCGGACTTGGGTGCCCAAACCCCCTTCCTCTATGCTATGCGGGAGCGGGAGTGGATCTTGGATTTGTTTGAAGCCGTCACCGGCATGCGCCTCATCAACAACAACTACTTCCGCGTCGGGGGCGTAGCGGTGGATTTGCCCTACGGCTGGACGGAAAAATGCCTCGATTTTTGCGAGTACTTCCTGCCCAAAGTAGATGAGTACGAGCGGCTGGTTACTGACAACCCCATTTTCCGCCGGCGGCTGGAAGGGGTGGGGGTCATCTCCAAGCAGGATGCCATCAACTGGGGGCTATCTGGCCCCATGCTGCGCGCCTGCGGCGTCAACTGGGATCTGCGCAAGGTGGATCACTACGAGTGCTACGACGACTTCGACTGGGAGGTGGCCGTTTACCCAGAGGGGGATTGCCTGGCCCGCTATCGGGTGCGCATGAAGGAGATGCGCGAGTCCTGCAAAATTGTCCAGCAGGCGGTGAAGGCTCTGCCCGGTGGCCCCTTTGAAAATCTGGAAGCCAAACGCATGCTGGAGGGGCCAAAGTCGGAGTGGAACAAAGGCGATTACCAGTTCATCAGCAAAAAACCCTCGGCCAACTTCAAGATCCCCAAAGGAGAGGCCTACGTGCGGGTGGAGAGCGCCAAAGGCGAGCTGGGCATTTACATCGTCGGCGACGACAATGTCTGTCCCTGGCGCTGGAAAATTCGTCCGCCTGGCTTTGTCAACCTGCAGGTGCTGCCTCAGCTCATTCGCGGCATGAAGGTAGCCGATATGATCGCCATTCTGGGCAGCATCGACATCATCATGGGGGAGGTGGATCGCTAAAATACCGCTAGGAAAGCGAGGATAAAGGCGATGGCCTGGGCGATCTTGGTTCTGCCGCTTTTGATTGTTGCAACTATTGCCGCAATTATCGGCCCCAAGCAATGGGCCAAGTACCAAGAAGAAAGGCGTCGCCGCGCCGAGCAGCTATCTGATGCTCGCCTTCAGGCCATCATTCAGCAGGAGCTACGCCGCCGCCACCGTCCCTCTCAGTCGGATCCCAACGGCAAGGCTTAGTTAACGACACGGGATCCAAGGTTTTTTTGACCCACCGTCTTTAGGGAGCTACTCAACCCCATGACAACTGCTGGTATCGACCTACAGCTCGGCTTTGAGACTGCCCTGCAAAACTTGGGCTTGAGCCCAGGCGTCGCTCATGCCCTCTGGATGCCCCTGCCCATGTTGCTGCTGGTCATCGCCGCCACCCTAGGGGTGATGGTGATGACTTGGCTGGAGCGCAAGATCTCGGCAGCAGCCCAACAGCGGATTGGCCCCAACATGGCTGGCCCCCAGGGGGTACTGATCCCGATTGCCGATGGCATCAAGCTCTTGACGAAGGAGGATGTGCTGCCCAGCCTGGCCGACCCGGTTTTGTTCACGCTGGGGCCGATCTTGGTTTTCCTGCCGGTCTTTTTGTGTTACCTGGTGGTTCCCTTCGGCCAAAACCTGTTGATCTCCAACATCGCCATCGGCGTCTTTTTCCTGATCGCCACCTCCAGCGTGCAGCCCATTGGCTTGTTGATGTCCGGCTACGGCTCCAACAACAAGTATTCCCTGCTGGGGGGGCTGCGGGCGGCGGCCCAGTCGATCAGCTACGAGCTGCCCCTAGCTCTGTCGGTGCTGGCGGTAGTGCTGATGAGCAACGGCCTAGACACCGTGGGGATTGTGGAGCAGCAGAGCGGGCTGGGGATCCTCAGTTGGAACGTCTGGCGGCAGCCGATTGGTTTTGTCATTTTCTTGATCTCGGCCCTGGCAGAAACGGAGCGGATCCCGTTCGACTTGCCGGAAGCCGAGGAGGAGCTGGTGGCTGGCTACCAAACGGAGTACTCCGGCATGAAATTTGCCCTGTTTTATCTGGGATCCTACGCCAACCTGCTGCTGGCTTCCCTAATTGCGGCGGTGTTGTACCTGGGTGGCTGGTCGTTTGTGGTGCCGGTGGAGACGATCGCCGCCTGGCTTGGGATCCCGTTGGACAACCCCTTTTTGCAGATTGGCGCGGCGGTCTTAGGGATTCTCATGACGATGGTCAAGGCTTTTATCTTCGTGTTCTTGGCCATCCTCCTGCGCTGGACCTTGCCGCGGGTGCGCATTGACCAACTGTTGGACTTGGGGTGGAAATTTCTGCTGCCTGTCTCGTTTGTGAACTTGCTGTTGACGGCAGCCTTGAAACTTGCCTTCCCCGCCTTTTTCGGGGGTTGAATGAGAGTACAAGAGAGAGGAAAGCGACCATGACTTTTCTAAAGCGAGTTGGCGAATACGTAAGCGACGCTTTCAAAGCAGCCAAGTACATCGGCCAGGGGATGGGGGTGGTTTTCGACCACATGAACCGCCGGCCCGTAACTGTTCAGTACCCCTTTGAGAAATTGATCCCCTCCGAGCGCTTTCGGGGACGCATTCATTTCGAGTTCGATAAGTGCATTGCCTGCGAGATCTGTGTTCGGGTTTGCCCCATCGACCTGCCGGTGGTGGACTGGGTCTACAACACCGAGCTGAAGAAAAAAGAACTCTATAGCTACAGCATTGATTTTGGAGTGTGTATTTTCTGTGCCAATTGCGTCGAGTTTTGCCCCACCAATTGCCTCTCGGTTACCGAAGATTATGAGCTAGCCACCTACGACCGCCACGAACTGAACTACCATCAGGTGGCGCTGGGCCGTCTGCCTTCCAAGGTCACGGAAGACCCGATGGTAACGCCGCTACGGGAGTTTGCCTACCTGCCCAAGGGGGTGATCGATCCCCATGAGCTGCCTGCCGGATCCCAGCGAGCTGGCAAGCGACCGGAGGAGATTCTGGCGGAGATGAAAGCAGCTAAGGAAAAAGAAGCAAAAGCTGCTACAGAACAGCCCGCCTAGCAGGAGCAGTCAAGTCATAACCAGTCTCTGTGAACAAGATTTTAGGGAACGTTGAAAATACCTGACCGGTACTCATCTTCACCCTAAACGGCAGCCATCGCGCCAGCAGGCCAGAGGCCCTGTCCAGGCTAGTTTACTGAGATAGCTGGACCGAAGTTGAAGTAGGTAGTGCTGCCAGGGTTGGTGGTGTTGTCAAAGGCGTTCAGCGTCGTCCCGCCCACCGTGATTGGCTGCGGCGAGGGGATGGCGGGCGTTATCCGGATCTGGCCACCGAAGGGGATGGTGAAGGGCTCAGGGAAGGTGGCCACGTTGCCTGCCACTGAGGTGGAGGTGGCGATGACCGTGCCGTCGGCCAGGCGGATGGTGACTATCGCGCCGGCAGGCAGCCCCGGAATGGTGACCTGCAGGCCTGCAGGACTTGGAGTTGGTGTCGGCGTAGGCGTGGGCGTAGGTGGAGGTGTCAGTGTCGGTGCCGGGGGAACTGTGGGTGTGGGTGTTGGCGTGGGCGTTGGCAGGGGTGTCGGCGTGGGTGTGGGCCTTGGCGGCGGCGTAGGCGTGGGGCCTGTGCCAATCCTTTCAGCAAAGTTGCCCTGGAAGCCGTTGCCGGCCAAGTAGGCGGCGACTACTGCCTCCGGCGTGCCAGGGGCCACCTGAATGGCTACCCCCGCGCCCTCGCCCCGGGCTAGGAACGTATTTCCGGCAATGGTGCGGGCTTGGGTTCCTTGCAAGATGCGAATGCCGACGCTGCCGGCTATCCTGCCCACAACAATCCGGTTGGATTGAATGACCGGAACTGATCCCGCTCCATCCAGTTGGATCCCGGTGGTACCGCCGCTAGCTGTCTGGCGAGCCTGCAGCGCCAACCCAGCAGTCGTAGGCGGATCCCCCTCGATTTGGTTGTTGCGGAAAACCCCGCCGGAGTTGTCACTGTAGCGAACCCCCAAAGCCCCCAGAGCTTGCAGAAGGATTGCGTTGTTCTCCAGGAGCGGATTACTCCCTGGCACAGCGCCAACACCTACGCCTCCTGTCTTGCTGACAGTGACCGAGATGCTGGCGACGCGACCGTTGCCCGAGATCTGCACACAGGGATCCGAAAACTGCTGGCAAAAAACCTGGGCCAATTGGTTGACAGCTCCCTCCAAAACGGCGGCATTACCGTTGACCAAGATGTTGGAGCTGGGGCTATTGAGGGTAACCTTGCTGGGCTGAAAGGTGCCATCGTTTACCTGAATCTTTCCGCCTTCCAACACCACCTCCACCCCTTGCAGGCTGGTTTGGCTAGCTACGATGACATTGAACAACCCGGCCAGGATCTCGTAGGCAGCAGAGCTGGTAATCCGAATCCGCCCGCCATTGGTGCCGTCACCTCCATCCAGGGCCAGGTTCTTCTCTAGCCTCTCCTTGCCCGCTCCCAAAATCTCAATCAGCACCTCCAGGCCGGCTGTAGCACTTTGCAATCGCTGCGCCTCTGCGACGGCATCGGCCAACTTAGTGAAGGGGCCTTTGGCCGGATCCACCCTTAGGATGACGGGCTCCCCAGGCGGCGGCAGAGGAGGAGAGTTGCCCGCACCTCCCCCACAGCCGAAAGCGATCCCTGCCAACAGAGGCAGCAAGAGGGAACGGGCTCGCCAGGTGGAGCCGTTTCTAGGAAGGGATCCTTTCATCCGTGGAAAATCCTTGGAAATCCCTATCAGTCAAACGTATCAGAAGTGCAGACACCTAGAGCCACGATAAGCCCCTAGGATCTAATTCTCCCAGACAGAGCCTTTCAAAAGAGATCGCTGGCAGGGGATCCGCGGAAGCCAAGCGCATCCTGCACAATTGCAAGTAGCCCAGGGCAGAAGCTGAGCCGGTATATCCTGAGAAGGAAGCCCAGATGGGGTTACAGATGGCCATGGCCGCTTCCGTTCGCTCGATTACACCCCAAGAACTGGCCGCCCGCCTGCGCGATCCGGAGGCCGGCCCCCTGCAACTCATCGATGTGCGGGAACCGGCAGAGCTGGAGCTGGTCAACCTCAGCGCCCTTGGCTTTCGCCACTACCCCTTGAGCTGTTACAAAGAGTGGAGCGAGCGAATCTTGAGGGAGCTGGATCCCCATTGCCCAACCTTTGTCCTCTGCCACTATGGGATCCGCTCTGCCCAGGTGAGCGAGTGGTTGCAGGCCAACGGCTTTACCCAGGTCTACAACATTAGCGGTGGCATCCACGCCTGGGCCCTTGCGGTGGATCCCACCCTGCCCACCTATTGAACTTCTACAGCGTCAGGGATCCCACCTTTTGCTCCAACAACTGGGCTAGATCTTGCAAGAAAGCTGCGGCGTGGGCACCGTAGATGACGCGGTGGTCACAGGTAAGGTTAACCTGCATCTGGGAGCGGATGGCGATGGCTTTTTCCGGCGTGGCCACCACGGTGGGGCGAGCAGCACCAATGGCCAAGATGGATCCCTGGTTGGGAGGCAGGATGGCGTCGAAGCGATCCACCCCAAACATGCCCAGGTTGGAGAGGGTAAAGGTGCCGCTGGTGTACTCCTCCGGCTGCAGTTGCTTGCGCCGCGCCCGCTCCACCAGATCCTTCCAGCGGCGGGAGATCTCGTAGAGATCGATCCGGTTGGCCTGCCTGAGCACAGGGGTAATTAGGCCCCCATCTTCCATGGCCACCGCCACAGCGATGTTGATGTCGGCTTTGTAGTGGATCCCGTTTTCGGTGTAGCTGGCGTTGAGGAGGGGGTGCTTTTCGAGAGTGAGGGCCACAGCCTTGACCAAAAGGGCCGTCAGCGTTACCCCTTTGGGTTTTACCTGTTGGTAAAGCTGATCCAGGCTGTCGGTGGTAATGGTGTAGCCGACGTGGAACACGGGCACGCCCAGGCTGGCGTTCATGTTGCGCACCACCGCCGCCTGCAGGGTGCTCAAGGGAACCACTTCTCCCAGGGGCGCAGAAACGGGGGGAGGAGCGACCGAGGAGGGAGCTGCCACCCGCGGGGAGGCAGCCTGAGCTGCGGCCCGCTCCACATCTTCGGCTACGATGCGCCCACCAGGGCCGGAGCCGCGCACCGTGCGCAGGTCAA